>JACDGB010000285.1 GCA_013815485.1 Rubrobacter sp. | reverse complement strand
GTCCAGGACAACCTCTCGTTCTCGGCGCGGGGCGTGCTGCGCGGACTCCACTACCAGAACCCGGACGGGCAGGGAAAGCTGCTCCACGTCCTCTCGGGCGAGGTCTTCGACGTGGCCGTGGACATCCGGGCCGGCTCCCCAACCTTCGGGGAGTGGGCCGGCACCATGCTCTCCGAGGAGAACCACCGCCAGCTCTGGATTCCCGAAGGCTTCGCCCACGGCTTCCAGGTCACCAGCGAGAGTGTCCTGCTCGTCTACAAATGCACCGCCCCATACAACCGCGAGTCCGAAGGCGCGATCCTCTGGAACGACCCGGAGATCGGGATAGAGTGGCCCATCGGCCAGCCCACTCTCTCGGAGAAGGACCGCGCCGCGCCGACTCTCCGCGAGATGCCCAAAGATGCCCTTCCACCCTATGCGGGAGAGTGAGCGTCAAAGCGCTTTACGTCCGGCAGGTGGTCGAAGTGCGCGTCAAGGGTCAGGAGGGGGAGATCCTGCCTCAAGCACAGGACGCCGATGAGACAGTCGGCGCCGGGGATGGTTACGCCCCGCCGCCGCAAATCTCCCAGGCGCTCTCCGGCGTTCACGTAATCTATCCGCTCGGTTTCGAGGTAAGGCAAGGCGGAGAACAACTCCGAGACGCGATCGCGCTCTCGCGCACGGAGCCCCTGGAAGATCTCCAATTCCACCATCCCACAAAGCAATGCCCTGTCTTCCTGGAGCAGACCGTCCACCGCGTCGGAGGCCGCGCCTCGGCCCAGACGCAGGTATTCGATCCACGCCGAAGAGTCAATCAGCACCAAACGACTCAAGGTCATTCAACTCCTCGATGTCGGCCCGGCGGATCTCTTCGATGTCCCTGTCGAAGCTCAACTTGCCCCTCAAAGACCGGATCCCCTGTATCTTCCTCAGCCTCACCCACTCCACCACGGCCCGATTGACGGCCTCCGTCCGCGTCGAAGCCGCAGTGAAACTCATCAAGTCCTCCAACACCTCGTCCGGTATCGTTACCGTAGTCCGCATGCTGACTCCGATCATCTAGTTCGATAATGCATTGATGATAGCACCGGGCACCGAACGAAACGCTCTTTTGATGAAGATCATCAATAAACTATTGCGCTACTAACTGCCGCACTTCTCGCCCTTTGCCGAAACTCGATGCCTGATGTCTGACGCCTGTGAAGCAACCAGCTTCGCCAACGCCCGCGCGGTGAGCCCCAGCAAGACGACCAGGCTGTACAGGCCAAGCGGACCATGCGGGCCGTGCTTGCGATGGTAGAGGAAGGCGCTCTTGTGCAATCTCCAGGTGGCGAGCGGCTTGCTGCGGCTGCTCTTGCCGGTGTGGTGAATGACTTCCGTGCATGGCAGATAGTAAACGAGCCAGCCGGACTCTCGCGCGCGGCGGCACAGGTCCGCATCCTCAAAGTACATGAAGAACCGTTTGTCGAAGGGGCCGATCCCTTCTATAATGCTCCTCCTCGCGGCCATGCACGCCCCCGAGACCCAGTCCACGATGGTCGGGCCGTCTGGCGCGTCCATCGCCGGAAATAGGCGCCGCACCGCCATGCTCTTTGGGAACAGGCGCGTGAGGAGCGAGGTACGTCCCAGCAGGCCGGATACGAAGCCGATCTCCTTGCGGGCCGAGAGTTGCACCGCGCCGGAGCCATCCAGGATGCGCGGCCCGGCGATTCCGGCGTCCGGGTGTTCCGTGAAGAAGCTCGCCAGCCGCCCGAAGAAGTCCCGCTCCACCAGGGTGTCAGGGTTGGCAAAGACCATGTATTCTCCAGTCGAGGCCCGTATGCCCCGGTTGTGCGCCCGCGCGAAGCCGACGTTTTGTTCGTTGCGGATCAAACGCACGCCCGATGGCAACTCGGGGACGGGTTTCTGGTCGTTGTCCACGACCGTGATCTCCAGCCCCTCATATCCCGTCGCCAGGAGCGACTCGATGCACCGCAGCGTATACGGCCACGAGTCGTAGTTGACAATGATCACCGAGAACCTCATCGGCGCCGCTTCCCGAGAAACTGGTCGCGCAACCTTCGGAGGATGCTGGCCCGCGCCGCCCGCGAGGCGTCTCGCAGGAGCATTCGGATATGAGTGGTCGGGACGCGGCGGCGCTTCTGGATGTCACGCCGCTTGCGGAGCATCTTCGGAATCAGACGCATCGCCTCGACGAGACCCGCGAGATGCGCGGGCAACACGCCGGAGAGAGTGGTGACGGCGAGGCGCGTGACCTGTCCCGCGACAATAGGCAGCAGCATGCCGGGCACAAGCGGAGTGGGGAGGTCCTTGACCAGGAGGCACAGGCCGTTGCGGGTGCCCAGGCGCGTCGCGGTCGGGCTGCGCTTCCCGCCGGTCGAGGCGCCCCCGACGTGGTAGACGACGGCGCCGGGGACGTAGAGGCAGCCGTAACCGGCTAGTTGGGCGCGGAACGAGAGGTCGCCGTCCTCGCAGTAAGCGAAGAAATCCTCGTCGAAGAGCCCGATGTCATCGAGCATCTCGCGCCTGTACAGGGCCGCCGCCGCGCACGCCCCGAACACGGGGACCTGCTTATCGAACTGCCCCTTGTCGCGCTCGCCATGGCCCAGACGGTAGGGAAGCCCGCTCTTGCGGAGCGCATCTCCCGCGCCGTCCAGAGTGTCACGGTCATGGAAGTCCATCAGCTTGCTCGCGAAAGACCCTGCCTCCGGGTGGTTTTCGGCGGCTCTTGCCAGTTCCGCGAGCCAGGCAGGGTCTTGCTCCGTGTCGTTGTTCAGGAGGACGACGAACTCCGCCTCCGACGCCCGTATGCCGGCGTTTACCGCGCCGGAGAAGCCCCGGTTCTCTCCCAGGGCGAGGATCCTCACCTCCGGGAAATTCCCGGCTACGAAAGGAAGAGAATCGTCCGTGGAGCCGCTGTCCACGAGGATGGTCTCGAAGTCTTGGAAGGTTTGTTCGCGTAGGGAGGTCAGGCAGGGTCCGAGGAACTTCAGCGTGTTCCAGTTAGGGATGATCACGCTCACGCGGCAGGGCATGGCTTGTATGGAGTTAGCTATCCTGGCGGGCTTTGTCGGGGCCGTGGACGGCGGCGGTGGTGGGGAGGCGGACCAGGCCGGGGATGGCGGGCTGGCCTTTGGCGCGTTCTATCTTGAAGACCGACGCCACGTCCACCCAGTCAAGGTAGACGTTCTTGGCCTTCGGGGAGGAGATGGCGGCGGTCACGCTGTACTGGCCGGGTTGCAGCCACGCCTCGAAGGTGAAGTCAACGATCGCGCGCTCGCCCTTTCCCATACCTTCAAGTGGCGCGTTCTCGGCGTTGGTGTTGGTCGAGAACACGTCGAGACCGGCCTTGTTGCGGAGCGTGATCTCCAGGCGGCTCTTCTTCACGTCCTCGGAGTACTGGAGGTGGACCCTGGCGGTCACTGTGGATTGGGAATCCACCCGGTCAACCGGACGGCTGTCCTCGTCCAAGATCTCGACGCTCATGATCCTGGCTTCCCCTGTGCCGTGCCTGAGGCCGGGTGCGCGGCCCTCCAGGTCCGGGTTCTGCTTGAAGGACGGCGTGTCCAGGAGATAGTCGTCGTCTTCCTGCTCCGCTATCTCGTATTCGGCGTCCGCGAGCTCCCCGCTTCGATGGGCTTCGGCGCTGGAGAGCAGGGCCTGGTAGCGGTCTACGGTCTCGGCGGTGCCGCCCTGGTAGAGCATCTCTCCCCGGTGCAGGAGCATGGCCCGGTTGCAGAAGTTCTTGATCATGCCCACGCCGTGGGAGACGAACAGGATCGTGG
>JACDGB010000284.1 GCA_013815485.1 Rubrobacter sp. | reverse complement strand
CCATTTCTTGGAAGCCGCCCGGCGTGATGGAGAGCACCGCGGTCTTGAGGTCGAGGCGCAATCCGGAGTCGTCCGGTGCCAACGCCGCGTAGAGCAAACCCAGCAATACGCCGCTGAGGATCATCACCGCCGGGACCATGATCGCCGGTAGCGCAACCCCGCGCAGCTTGTGCAACGAAGAGCGCGTGATCCGCAACCCGATCATCAACCCCACCGCTGAGTACAAAACATTGCGGACGACCGGCGGAGCAGGCTCCAGCGAGATGAGGCCCACGCCCTGCGCGAGCACGGTCCCGGTAAGCGCGCCCATCAGTGCCGCCAGCGGGATCTCGAACCGCGTCGCGACGAACGCCCCGGCCAGGGCGGCTCCGAGCAAGAGAGCCATGTCCACCGCCAGGGCTAGCGTGCGGCACTCCCCCGCGACATCCATCGCAAAAGGACTTCCTTCAAGCGAGAAGTCTTGACCGTGATGTTCCGCTCGTCACGAAAACCGGGCACCGCGCTCTAGCCCCGCGAGGTGATGCTCGGCGCGGTTCCATCCAAAACCCACGTCCCTACGAATAATCCTGGCGCAGCCCCAGATCGCGCATCCGAGACAGAAGCTCGTCGGCCTGCTCGTCCCCGAGGCGCGTCAGTGGCGGACGGATATTTTGCCAGACATCTTCTCCCGTGAACCTTCCCGTGAGGTTCTTCAAAGCCGGGATCGTCGGATATTCTTCGATGGCGGATCGTAGGCTGGTGAGATGCTCTTGCAATGCTTCGGCCTCGTCGTTGCGTCCCGCCTCGTGCGCGTCGTGGACCTGGCGGGCCAGTTGCGAGGTGACGTTGACCGTGGCGGATATGCAGCCGGTCCCGCCGTGGCGCAAGGTATCCAGCAGGTAGCGTTCGGTGCCGGCGAAGACTTCGAGGTCAGGGAACTCGCGGCACAGCGTCGAGATGCGATCCCAGTCTCCCGCGCTGTCTTTCGTGCCGACGATCACGCCAGGATATGCCTCCAGGAGACGCCCGATCAGCGACAGGCTGAAGCCGACGCCCGTCATCCGTGGGAAATGGTAGAGATACACGCGCAGGCGAGGGTCTGCTATGCGTTCGATCAGCTCCGCGAAGAACCGGAACAAACCATCATCGCTCACGCCCTTGTAGTAGAAAGGCGGCAGGACCAACACGCCAGGAACGTCCAACTCCAGAGCCACGCGGCTCAGATGGACGGCTTCGGGCAGGGCGCAAGAGCCGGTGCCGGGCAGGAGGCTCTTGCCTGAGATACCGCTCCCGACCAGCGTTTCCAGGGCCGCGATGCGTTCGTCGGCGGTAAAGGAGTTGGCTTCTCCGGTGGTGCCGAAGATACCCAGACCATGACATCCGGCGTCAAGTAGCCGACGGCAGTGCCCAGCGAACGCCTCGTGGTCAATGTTCAGGTTTCCATCCATCGGCGTCAGGGCCGCCGCCAGGACGCCCTTTATCTGGCCGGTGTGTTGTTTCTTGCTGGCGAGATCCTGCGCCATCTCATTCTCCTCCGTGTAGCCTGTCACCGTGTCCCGCGCGGGCGAGTACGATTCTACGATTCAATACCCAGGTTATCCTAAAACGTCCTGCAAAATGAGCGGAGCCGCGGCGGAGGTTGTCGAGAAAATTATCCGATGGAGACGGCGTCTATGAGACAGGAGATCAAACCTCGCACCAAACCCGGAGCCTCTATCTGCGGACTGTGGCTAGCGTAACCCAGGTTGACGTACTCGCCAGCCGGAAAGGCGCGGGCCGTTGCCCGGACCTCGGACGGCGAGACGAGCGTGTCGCGCTCCCCCGAAGCGACGAGCACGAGGTTCTTGTAGTAACGGGCCTTTTCGCTCATGTTCCAGTCCGACAATACGCGAGCGTTGCCGGTGAAGTTCGCGGGGTGCATCATCTGAGCCTCACGTACGAGTTCGTCGAGGTACGGTGGCACGCGGGTACGCATGGTGCGGCGCAAAGCGCGGCGAAGACCCCGATGGTCGTGGCGGTAGCTGTTTAGGAGCGGATAGACGAAGCGCGGGGTACGCAGTCCGGTGAGGGGAGCGGGGCTCAGGAGGAGCATGGCGGGGAACCGTTCGGGATCAGACAGGGCGAGCTGCACGGCGACCGCTCCCCCGAAGGAGTGTCCGACGAGGACGGGATGCTCGATGCCGCGATCGTCCAGGAAATCGGCGAGGCTCCGAGCGTAGCGGGATATGGATGGGACGAAATCCGGGCCGCCGGGGCTCTCCCCGAAACCGGGGAGGTCGGGGGCGATGAGGCGTGTCCCATCTGGTGGGTCGGCGAGAATCTCCCGCCACCATGACTTGCCTGCGAAGTTGCCGTGGATCAGGACGGCAGTATGCTCTCCGGTCCCGGCCTACAGATAAGAGAGCGCGCCGCTACTGCCGGGGATGTTCCCCGGAGCTTTGATCATCTTTTCCCCTTCTATGAGGCCGGTGGGTTCAGGACGATCTTGCCCGTAGTCCGGCGACCTTCGAGGTCGGCGTGGGCTTCAGCGGCCCGCTCCAGCGGGTAGCGCGCGCCGATGGTCAGCCGGAGTTCGCCGGAGGCTACCCATCCGAGGATGTCTTGCAGGCTGTTCCCGACGAGATCCGGACGGCCCATGACCCGTGGCAGCCAGAACCCCGTTACCGTCTGGTTGCCGTTCATGAGCCCGGCGGGGACCATCTTTCCCCGGTCCCCGCTCGCCGCCCCGAAGACGACCATCCGACCGAACCGGGCCAGACACGACAGGTTCTTCTCCGGGAAATCGCCGCCGACCATCTCCATGATCACATCCGCCCCCGCCCCGTCCGTCGCCTCACGCACCCGCTCCGGCCATCCATCTTCCGTATAGTTCACAAGAACATCAGCCCCGAGGTCCCGCGCCAATTCCAGCTTCTCCTGCGTACTCGCGGTGGCGATGACTTTCCCCGCGCCGAGCAACTTCGCCATCTGCACGGCGAGCGTCCCGACGCCACCGGCCGCGGCATGAACCAGCACGCTCTCGCCTTCCACGAGCCGCCCGGATGTTTTGAGGATGTGGTATGCGCTCAACCCTTGCAGCGGGACGGCGGCGGCCTCATCGAAATCCAGGCCATCGGGGAGTGGGATCAAGTTCTCCACGGGAGCAACGGCGTATGGCGCATAGCCGCCCTCGCCGAGAAGCGTCACCACCCGGTCGCCCACCGAAACGCCATCCACGCCATCTCCCGCCTCGGAGATCACGCCCGCGACCTCCGATCCGGGGACGAAAGGCAGTTCTTGTGGAACGAGATACTGGTTGCGGCGGCGCATGGTATCGGCGTAGTTGACGCCGATGGAGCGGACTTCGATCAGGGCTTCACCCTGTCCTGGTGAAGGCCGCTCGACTTCCGTGTACTGGAGCACATCCGGCTCCCCGAACTCTTCGGCAAGTATCGCCTGCATCGAAGCCATCAGACCTCTTTCTCTAGTCGTGGATGCTTATCGGAACGCCGGTATGCCGGTGAGGGCATTGCCGAGCACGAGGGTGTGAACCTCGCTGGTGCCCTCGTAGGTGAGCACGCTCTCCAGGTTGTTCATGTGACGCATGACAGGATACTCCGACGTCACGCCGTTCCCCCCGAGGATAGTACGAGCCTCCCGCGCAACCGCCAATGCTTCCCGCACGTTGTTGAGTTTGCCGAATGAGACCTGTTCGGGGCGCAGGGTCCCCGCGTCCTTCATGCGACCGAGGTGCAGCGCAACAAGCGTGCCCTTCTCGATCTCTAGCATCATGTCAACCAGCTTCTTCTGG
>JACDGB010000283.1 GCA_013815485.1 Rubrobacter sp. | reverse complement strand
GCGAGATGGCGTGAGCCGGAGCGCCACCGGGTACGCCCAAGCGAAGCCTTCCGGATCGAAGCCGATGCGGGCGATGTCCTCGCGGTATTTCTCCAGGTACTCCGGGACTTCGTCGGAGGGCGGCGCAGCCTAGATCACCTCGGCCATGCATTCCGCCCGCGCCACATCGCCGCCATTTGCCTTGGAGTTGAGGTTGAAACCGACGCGCGGATTCCTCTCGATGTTACGCAGCTTCTGACGATCCGGCTACGAGTACACGAGCATCGTCTCTCCGTCCCACAGGAACCACACAGACACCGACTGCCGCTGTCCGTCCCGGCGCACGGTCATGAGCCAAGCGACCTTTTCCTCGCGCAGCCGCCGCCCGACGCGGAGCCGCCCGCGCTTGACCGGCGCCGCTTTCCCGGTAAACATTCCGGCAGAGTCGGCGACCGGATCGAGGGCGCGAATGGACCACGAAGAAAACATGGAGACAGAACGCCTGATCCTGCGTCCCCCGAGCCCGGACGATCTGGAGGCACTGCATAGGATCTTCTCCAACCCCATCACCATGAGCTTCTGGCCCGCGCCCTTCTCAGAGGAAGATACGCGGCGTTGGATCTCCCGCAGCCTCCAAGACCACACGAAGATAGGCTTCGGACGCCGCCCCATCATCCTGAAATCGTCCGGCGAGATAGTCGGAGACTGCGGCATCCTGCGCGCTGAAATAGCCGGCGAGATCGAGTACGACCTGGGATACATCATCCACCATCCCTACTGGGGCAAAGGCTACGCGAGCGAGGCGGCGGAGGCGTGCCGACGGTATGCGGTCGAGAGGCTCGGCATCCGGCGGCTCGTGGCGAATATGCCCGTGGACCACGCGGCCTCCGTCCGGGTCGCGGAGAAGCTCGGGATGCGGTGGGAGAAGACCTTCCGCAACCTGAAGAACCGGGACATCGAGACGCACCTGTATGCCTTCGTTGTCGAGTAGCGGGCTGGACAAACAGGAAGAATCAACCACGGAGGAGCGTGATGGCTAAAGAAGAACTGACAATCGTGTCGGATCGCCTCGAACTCGCCTCCATGACGCCCGAGTTTCTGGAGGCGTGTCTCGCCGGAGATTCGGAGGCGGCTTCCGGCTTGCTTGGTCTGGAGGTACACGAGGATTAGCTGCGGGAGCGCGGCTTGATGCGGCTTCGCCTGGATCAGATGCGCCGGGACCCCGCGCTGGAGCAGTGGCTACTGCGGGCGACATGCGTGCGCCGACAGGGGACCATGATCGAGCACATAGGTTTCCACGACCAGGCAGGGAACGACGACCTCCGCGACCTCGCGCCCGGTGGCGCCGAGTTCGGATATTCGATCTTCCCTCCGTTCAAGCGTCGAGGTTACGCCACGGAAGCGTGCGGGGCGTTGATGGACTGGGCCAGCCGGGAGCATCACGTCCCGCGTTTCGTGGTCAGCATCAGCCCGGAAAACCTGCCTTCCTTGCGGATCGCAAGCCGCTTCGGCTTCAGAAAGGTTGGCTCGCACGTTGACGAAGAAGACGGCCCTGAAGATATCCTCGTGCGCGATGTCGCGGAGACGCGGTGACGACCCGTGGGGACTATGGCCGTCCAGGTAAGCAGATTACTAAAGCCGGGCCCCAGAATGAAGCTGGAGAAGACGTTCGATAATCCGAAGAACCAAAACCTAAAGATGCTCCTGCATGCGCCAAATCCGGTCCATCATGCTACCTCCGAGGCTCGTGGGTTCGGCCACCAAACGGTGAGAATCGGAGTAGAGACCAGACGCTCCAAGCCCGGTAAGCAGCGTAGCTACTGTCGCCGGGCCAGGTAGACGCCACCGAGCAGGATCGCGCCGCCGAAGAGCTTCTCGATTCCGAAGTCCTCCCCGAGTAGCAGGATGCTCGCGCTGACGCCGGTGAACGTGATCAGGTACTGATAAACAAGCACCCTGTTTGCCCCAATGCGCGAGATTCCCCTCTGCCAAGCGGCGAACCCGAACGCGGCCACGAAGACCGTGGAGTAGAGCATGGAGATCCAGACCCCGCCACCCACGTCCGTCCACTCCACCCGCCCGAAGAACGGAACGGCGGGGATCGCCGCTGCGAGTCCACCGAAAAGCATGGTGTACGCGGCGACCGTGAGCGGCTGAAGCCGCCTGAGTAGCGGCAGCGAGAACACCGCGTACGCGCTCCAGCACACGGTCGCGCCGACGGCCAGCAGGTCTCCCATGAGGCTCGTGCCGCTCGCTCCCAGTCCACCGTATACGATCACCCCGACCCCCAAAAAGGCGAACGCAACCCCGAGGATGCCCTTTCGGGTCGGCTGTTCCAGGCCCAGGAAGGAGCCCAGGATCATGCCCCACACGGGGACCGCCGCGTAGATGAGAGCCGTGTTCGAGGCGGTGGTCTGGCTGACGCCAAGCGTGAAGAACACGTTGTTCATCCCCACGCCGACGATCCCGACCCCAGCCAGGGAGAGGAGATCCTTCCTTCCGATCCCGCCCGCGACGCCGAGCAACCACGCCACGCCAAGCGCCAGAAGTCCCGCCGCAGTGAACCGCAGGGCCACGAACGGCAGAGGAGGGATCTCCGCCACGGCATACTTCACGGCCACCGGATTGGTCCCCAGAAACAAGACTGCCAGAAGCAACGAAGCCTCGACCCAGAGCGTTGATTTCTTCACATGGTCCATACCAGCATCGTAACGCGGATGGATCGCCGGTAACCGTGGCTTGCCTGAAAAGCCCGTCGCTACAGCAACACGAGCAAGACCAGAACCATGAAGGCCAGAAAGAAAAAGCCGATCAGCCCGAGGGCGAGCACTCCCGCTATTACGAAAGCCTGGGGACGGAACCGTATCGCTGATCCCGGCGTGGTCCTGGCCTCTCCGGGAAGAAGCGGATCGTAGATTACCGTAACTTCCTCACCGGCCCGCGGGGGCGTGTTGCTGCCGATTCCCGACTTGAACTCGCGCGGGATCATCGTACGTGGTGCTTACCATGTTCGCTGGCCGGGACATTTTCACCCCTTCCAGGGAGGCCGTCCGGCCTCCTCCCCTTCGTATTTCTTTTGCCGGTCTCCGGCTACACTGCGGCCTTCGCCGAAGATGGCGGGATATTGCGGTCGAAGCGGGAAAGGTTCTCCGGGTCGCGGCGGTCTGCTGTTTGTCGCCGCGCGTTCGTTGCCCCTTGTCTAGCTTGCTGGGTATCTCGACCCTAGATCCCCCCTGTCGCGAGCCATCGGGCGCATTCGGGACCGAGTTCTCGCACGGCCCTTGCCTCGTACTCCGCCACGTCTTCCGGCGTGAGGGTCTCCACCCAACGGCCGTTCACCCCTCGATTGATGAACACCTGGGCTCCGGCGTCCCAGAAGGCGCCCCCGAGTGGTACGCTCTTGGTAGCGTGCCGCCTCATCCAGTCAAAGGAGCAGTATTCGAGGATGGTTTCCCACCGCGTCTCATCAATGGGAACGTCCAGAAACTCAGCGATGCGGCGCATCTGTCCGGGCATGTCGCGCTTCAGATCCGCGTAATGAACGAACATGACGTTTGGAAGGTCGCGGAACTCCCACCAGGTCCGAATGTTCTCCCAGAATGGCCAGAAGGGATAGCCGTCATTTTCTAGCCACTCGCGCCAGTATTGCCGGATGTCTCCGGGAGGCGGTTCGATGGGCGGCCCGACGCGCTCGGGCGTGTCGTTCAACGCCTCGTACCATAGCTGGTTCGCGTTGGCGTGGTGGTTGTACATGCTCCACACGACATCGCGTCCGTCTCGTCCGAGGTAAATG
>JACDGB010000282.1 GCA_013815485.1 Rubrobacter sp. | reverse complement strand
GTTGCGAGTAGGAGAGTCCATGTTCGCGGGCGCCGGCGTTGATGCGTTGGATCCACAACGACCGGAAGTCCCGCTTGCGCTGCTTGCGCCCCTCATAGGCGTAAACACCACTCTTCCAGACCTGCTCCTTGGCCCTCTTGTACGAGCTGTTCTTGGTCCCCCGGTACCCCTTCGCCTGCTTGAGTATCTTGCGCCGCTTCTTGCGGGCATGGAGGCTGCGCGCGGTGCGAGCCATGCTATTTCACCCCCAGCAGACGCTTCAGACGCTTCTCATCCTGAGGTTCCGCGGACGTCCCGGTATTCAGCCGACGCTTGCGCTTCTGGGACTTCTTCTCCAGCATGTGGTTGTGGCCCGCTCTGCGGCGGCTGACCTTGCCCTTTTTGCTCACCGAGAAGCGCCCGGCGGCGCCTTTGTGGCTCTTCATCTTCGGCACGTTTTCCTCCACGTTTTCTCTCGACAACTCACGAGGCTCGCGGCACGGGAGTCGAAGCCGTTTCGCCTCTAGGACCTCTCCAAGCAAGCTGGAGAGTCCCTCGCCGCTCAGACGGCGGCGGATAGTGTATCAAATTGTTGCGTTAGCTGCGCTTTAGCTGCGGGCCGCGCTCTCTTCGCGCTTCGCCGCAGCTTCTTTGGACTCTTTCTTCGGGGCCATCACCATGACCATGTTGCGGCCATCGAGGTTAGGCTGGCTTTCGATGCGCCCGAGGTCTTCGAGGTCTCCTGAGAGGCGGCGCAGGATCTTCTCCCCAAGCTCAGGGTGCTGAACCTCGCGTCCCCGGAACATGATGGTGACCTTGACCTTGTCGCCCCCGCGCAGGAAACGCTCGACGTGGCTCTTCTTGGTCTGGAAATCATGGTCGCCGATCTTGATGCGGAATTTGATCTCCCGCACGTTCACGTTGACCTGCTTCTTGCGGGCGGCCTTGCGATCCTGTTCCTTCTGATACTTGAACTTGCCGTAGTCCATCGTGCGGACGACCGGCGGATCGGAGTTAGGCGCTACCTCCACGAGGTCCAGGTCCATCCTCTCGGCGTAATCCATCGCCTCGCGGATGTGCTTGACCCCCAACTGCTCCCCACTCGCCGAGATCAAACGCACCGAGCGGGCCCGGATCTGACCGTTGATCCTCGACTCTTCTTCAGCGGCTACTGTGCATCACTCCTCTCGAAATTCTTGTTTGGAGACCGCTGATCTTCCCGCGAATTCTTCTTCGATGCGCCGGAACGGTCGCGGATCCCCCACTACGGCGCATATTATAACGCGCCTCCCCCGTTCCCGCCATAAGAGCCGCGCGATACATCCTCCTCGGCAATTCGACGGGTGAACTCTCCGATCTCCATCTCCTCCTGTTCTTTCTTGCCTCTCTGGCGCACGTTTACAGTGCCGGATTCGACTTCTTTGTCGCCGACGATCAGGAGATAAGGCACCTTCTGGCGAGCGTTCTCCCGGATCTTCTTCTGCATGCTGTTGAGGGATTCGTCCACCTCGACCCTCATGCCATGACTTTGAAGCGTCAGCTCTACGTCCCGCGCGTAGTCCAGATGCCGGTCGGCTACCGGGATGACGACAGCCTGCACCGGCGAGAGCCAGAGTGGAAAAGCTCCGGCAAAGTGTTCGATCACGACTCCCATGAACCTCTCCGTCGAACCCGTGACTGCCCGATGGAGCAACACCGGCGTGTGCATACGCCCATCCTCCCCGACGTACTCGCACCCGAGCCGCGCCGGCTGGATGAAGTCAACCTGGATGGTGGATAGTTGCCACTCACGCCCGAGCACGTCCCTCGCCATGAAGTCCGCCTTCGGCCCGTAGAACGCGGCCTCCCCGGCCTCCTCGTCGTAGGCGATGCCAGCCCGGTCGAGGGCGTCGCGCAGTTCTTTCTCGGCCCGGCTCCACTTCTGGTCGTCGGTGATGTACTTGGTGTCATCCGGGTCGCGCATTGAGAGTTGCACCCGGTAGTCAGCAAAACCGTAGGTGTCGAGGACTTCGCGGACTATCTCAAGAGCGCGGGCGAACTCTCCCTGCACCTGATCCTCGGTGCAGAAAACGTGTGCGTCGTCCTGCGTGAGGCTCCGCACGCGGGTGAGGCCGTTGAGCTCCCCGCTCTTTTCGTACCGATACAACGTGGCGAACTCAGCATACCGGATCGGCAAATCCCGGTAAGAATGAGCCTGCGAGTTGAATAATGTCATGTGACTCGGGCAGTTCATCGGCTTTAGCCGGTAGCGGGTCTCGCCGTCCACCATCGGGGGATACATGGAGTCTATGTAGTGTTCGAGGTGCCCGCTCTTCGCATACAGCGCCTCGTTGACGAGGTGTCCGGTCCAGACGTGCTCGTACCCGTGGCCGGTCTGCACCTCGCGGACGTAGCCTTCCATGAGATGGCGCAGCATCTCGCCTTTCGGCAGGAACAGTGGTATGCCTCCGCCCACGTCCGGCGAGAAGGTGAAGAGGTGGAGGTCCTTGCCGATCCTGCGGTGGTCCCGCGCCCGAGCCTCCTCCATCCGCCGCAGGTACGCCTTGAGATCCTTCTCCGTCGCCCAGGCCGTGCCGTAGATGCGGGTGAGCATGGTGTTCTTCTCGTCGCCGCGCCAGTACGCTCCGGCGATGTTTTGAAGCTTGAAGGCCCCGAGCCTGCCGGTGGACGGCACGTGCGGGCCGCGGCACAGGTCGAAGAAATCGCCCTGACGGTAGACGGTTATGTCGTCGTCTTCGAGGTCCTGAATCAGCTCCAATTTGTACGGATTGTCCCGGTACAACTCCTTCGCCTCGGCCTTCGAGACCTCTTCCAGGACGATGGGAAGGTCGCGCTCGGAGATCTCACGCATCCGCTCCTCGATGCGCGGCATGTCGTCGTCGGAGATACGTCCGGCGACCTCGATGTCGTAGTAGAAGCCGTTCTCTATGGGCGGCCCGATGGTGAGCTTGCTGCCCGGATAAAGCTCCAGTATCGCCTGCGCCATCGCGTGCGCCGTGGAGTGCCGTAGCACGTAGAGGCCCTCCGGGGAATCTCTGGTGACTACCTCGAAGACCTCGCCATCCGCTACAGGAGCGTCGAGATCCACGATCCGGCCGTCCACCTTCGCCACGACGGCGTCGCGGGCGAGGCGAGGCCCGATCCTCTCCGCCACGTCACGCGCCCGGTCGCCGGGTTCTATGGGTAGTTGTTTACCGTCGGGAAGCTTAACTGCGGCCATGCAATGGGGCCTTTCCTTCGAGGATGCAGGGAGTTTATGCTGGGAGAGACCCGGTAGTTCGATGTGGACGATAGTGGATTCGAACCACTGACCTCTTTCGCGTCAAAGCTGTAGGATGGTTTTCCATGGTGTTCTGAAGTTTACACAATCCTGACAAATATCGGGATGTCTGCGATTGACGTTTTCTCTGCATTTCAGGTGATCGGCCCCGGTTGCTGCATGTGTTGGACATTACTCGCCGCGCATCTAGGCTCCTATCTGCCCTCGATTGTAGTGGCTAAGGCGTTGTCCGCCCGGTCCTGTCGAAGCGAGGGCCGAGCCGACTGTCAACTCTCCATCAGCCCTACTGCTGTTCACGATACTTCTTGAATAACAGCGTCACCAGACGTTCCGGGGCGTCGTCCACCAGATCGACTTCGTGGTCCGGCGGATAGTCGCCGATCTTCCGCGGGTTCGGGACCAACGGGACATACAGTCGGTCGAGCGCGTTATGCGGATCTTTTTCCACGCTATGCAAAGGCACAAGAGCCGTGTACTCGCCCAAGATCAGCTCCCAGGACCCGCCGGGTCCTCCCCCGGCTC
>JACDGB010000281.1 GCA_013815485.1 Rubrobacter sp. | reverse complement strand
GCTTCAAGAATTGCTCTTCGCCCTCAGATACTCCTGCAACATCTCAGCCGCCGCCAGATGATCCAACCTCTCCCGAACCTTCCGGCGCCCACCGCGATTTTTGGACCGGCCCCCGGCTCCGCCGCTGGCGCGGGAACGGGCCACTCGCGTCGTGAGGCGTTCATCCCATTCGATGAAACAGACTCCGGGGAACTGAGATTTCAAGTCATCGAGGCTAGCGAAGACGCGCCGCGCCTGGTGGCCGGTCTCTCCGCCGAGGGTCTTTGGAACGCCGACCAGGATCTCGGAGATATCCTCTTCGATCACGAGGCGTTGCAAATATTCGGTGAGTTCGGCGGCGGGAACTACTTCGAGCGGGCTGGCGATGATAGCATCCGGATCAGAGATCGCTACGCCGGTCCAGGCTTCGCCTAGGTCGAGCGCGGCTATCCGCCCGGAAGCGGCATCGGCGACGCTCAAAGGCGTCTAGCTCTCGGCCCGAACGCCGTCGCCGGAGAGCCGTTTTTCCAGGATGTCCCGCACCCGGCCGAGCGCGTCCGGGATCGCGGTTATGTCTCCGCCACCAGCCTGGGCCATCGTCGCGCCGCCACCACCTCCCCCGCCGAGAACGCCCGAGATCTCACGCACCAACTCCCCAGCTTCGATCCTCGCCGATACCTCCGGATGCAAATTGGCGACGACGACGGCCTTGCCGTTCAAATCCGCCGCGAGAACCACGGCGGACGGCCCGCCGAGACGGTTCTTGATGTCGTCGGAGATCTGGCGCAGGCCCTTCACGTCCGCCGCCACGACGTGGGCGGCGACGACCCGCGCTCCGTTGACGGAACCGGCGTTCTCGACCAGCGAGCCGACCTCCTCCATACCCTGGCGGAGCGTCTGCTCCCTGGCGGCCTCGCGGGCCTCGCCGACCTCGCTCTGCAACCCACCGACGGCCTCGGGGAGATCATCCAGCTCGACCCGCAGCCTCGTGGCGGCGGCCTCGGCCTTTTCGGTCGCCCCGATCAAATAGTACAGAGCCTCGCGCCCAGTGATGACTTCGATGCGGTACAGGTCCGCGCCGTGCTTCCTATTGGAGACGATCTTGAACGCCCCAACCTCGGCGGAGTCGCGGACGTGAGTGCCGCCGCACAACTCACGGGAGAACCCGTCAACCTCCACGACGCGAACGAGGTCGCCGTACTTCTCTCCGAAGAGCATCATAGCCCCGAGGTTGCGAGCCTCATCCAGCGTGGTTGAGTAGTAGCGGACGGGCTGGTTCTCGGTGATCTTGAGCAGACCCAACTCCTGAACCCGCCGCAGTTCGTCTTCGCCCACCTTGCCGGAATAACGGTAGTCGAAGCGAAGCCGGTCGGGGCCGACGTAGCTGCCAGCCTGCGTGACTTCTTTGCCGAGCACCGCTCTCAAGGCCCAGTGCAGTATGTGGGTCGCGGTGTGGTTGGCTTCTATCTGCTGTCGCCGGACGCGGTTTATGGAGGCCGTGACCACCTCGCCAACCTCCATGGCCCTTCGCTCGGTCCTGGCGCGGAGAACCTGGTAGTCCCCGGCGGGGATGGCGTCAACGACCTCGAGTTGGGCCCGGTCAGAGGAGATCCAACCCTCGTCCGCCACCTGCCCGCCACCCGTGGCATAGAACGGGTTCTCCGCGAGCACGACGAATAGTTCGCCCTCCGTCCCAGGCACGGGCTCGGAGGCCACGATTTGGGTCTCCACCTGCTCGCGCTCGTAGCCGACGAAACGGCTCTTTATCTCCTGATCCCGGAACGCCGCCACGATCCTCTCGTGACCCTGCATGGCCTCCCGAGCCCTCTGCCGCTGCCCGGACATGGCCTGCTCGAAGCCAGCCTCGTCCAGAGAGACGCCGCGCTCCGCCAATACCTCCCGCGTCACCTCCACCGGGAAACCATAAGTGTCGTGCAGCATGAAGGCGATCTCGCCGGGGAAATTGCCGCCGTCAAGGCTTCCGATCTCCGCCTCCAGAAGCTCCATCCCGGAATGGTATACGTCTATAAACCGTGCGCCTTCGACCGTGACGATCCTGCCTATATCTTCCCTGGCATCTCGAAGTCTGGTATAGAAATCGCCCATCTCGTCAACGACTGTTTCGGCGACGCCGGAGATTTGCTCCGCACCCATCCCGAGCCGCACATACGCCTCCCGCGTCGCCCGGCGTATGATGCGCCGCAGGACATACTCACGGCCCTGGTTTCCAGGACGGACGCCATCAGCAATGAGGAAAGCCATGCCCCGCGCATGATCCGCTAGGATGCGCAGCGAGCGGTCGGTAGTCTCCGAATCTCCTATGGAGATGCCCGTGTATTCCCTGGTTTTCTCGAACATGGGCGCGTAGAGGTCGGTGTCGTAGACGTAGCGGACCCCCTGGACCACGGCTGCGGTTCGCTCCAGGCCCATGCCGGTGTCTATGCCCGTCTTGCTCAACGGGACGAACGACCTGTCCTTTAACTGCTCGTACTGGTTGAAGACCAGGTTCCATATCTCAAGGAAACGCGGGTCGCCCTCATCGCCTCCGGGACCGTACTTCGGGTCTTCGAGCGGATCGCCGAGGCCGGACTCTTCGCCGTAGTCGTAGTAGATCTCCGAGCAAGGTCCACACGGACCCGTCTCGCCCGGAGGCCCCCACCAGTTCTCGCTCTTGGGGAGGCCGAAGATCTTGTACTCCGGCACGCCGACGCCCATCCAGAACTCTTTCGCCTGGAGGTCTTCGGGAGCATCGTCGTCGCCCTCGAAGATCGTGACCCAAAGCCGCTCGGGCGGGATGCCGAGTTCCTTTGTCAGGAACTCCCAGGCCCACTCGATGGCCTCCTTCTTGAAGTAGTCGCCGAAGGAGAAGTTGCCCATCATCTCGAAGAAGGTGAGATGGTGCCAGTCACCGACGTCCTCGATGTCCGGCGTCCGAAAGCATTTCTGGGCGCTCGCCGCTCGCGGGCTGGCGGGTCTGTCCTGTCCGAGGAAGTACGGGATGAATTGCTGGACCCCGCCCGTGGTCAGGAGTACGGTCGGATCGTCATGCGGGACGAGGGACGCGCTCGGGTAGAGCCGGTGGCCCCGCTCGGCGAAGAAGTCCAGGAATTTTTGGCGAATGTCGCTGCTTTTCATACGGGGCTATTGTACTTTTCTAGGCTTGGTTTTCCAGCTCCGTGAGCTCGCGCCGGAGGTCTTCGATGGCGCGCCGCAGGAGCCGGCTGACGTGCATTTGGCTGACGCCGATGCGGTCGGCGATCTCCGTCTGCGTCTTTCCCTCGTCGAAGCGAAGCTTGAGGATGGTCTGCTGCTGATCCTTTAGCAACCGCATGGCCGAACGAAGGAGCAGCTTGTCCTCTATCCCATCTATGGGGGAATCTCCGTCGGCCTGCAAGTCTACGATGGTGTCGCCGTCGGTGTCGTCCTGGTTGACGGGCGCGTCGAGGCTGTTGGTATTGTAGGCGCGGCCCAAAGTGAGCGCCTCGGCTACGCTCTCCTCGTCGGCGTTCAGGGTGCGCGAGAGCTCCTGGATGGTCGGGGACCGTCCAGAACTCACGGTCTCGTCCCTGATGGCCTCTTTGGCCGACTGACGCAGTTCCTGTAGCCTGCGCGGGACGCGCATCGCCCATCCCTTGTCCCTGAAATAACGTTTGATCTCCCCGAGAATATTCGGCGTCGCGTAGGTGGAAAACTCGATCTGACGGTCAACGTCGAAACGGTCAACGGCCTTTATAAGCCCGACCGAGGCGACCTGCACCAAGTCGTCCACCGGCTCGCCACGCCCAGCGAACTTGCGCGCCAAA
>JACDGB010000280.1 GCA_013815485.1 Rubrobacter sp. | reverse complement strand
TTCGGCGCTGGAGAGCAGGACCTGGTAGCGGTCTACGGTCTCGGCGGTGCCGCCCTGGTAGAGCATCTCTCCCCGGTGCAGGAGCATGGCCCGGTTGCAGAAGTTCTTGATCATGCCCACGCCGTGGGAGACGAACAGGATCGTGGTGCCCCGATCCCTCAGCTCCAGCATCTTCTGGGTGCCCATCGCCTTGAAGACCGCGTCCCCGACCGAGAACGTCTCGTCCAGGATCAGGATGTCCGGCTCGACGTTCACCGCCACGGCGAAGCCCAGGCGGGCCTTCATGCCGCTGGAGTACGTCTTTACCGGCTGGTCCATGAACTGTCCCAGGTCCGCGAACGCCTCTATCTCCTCGAAGCGGTCCAGCAGCTTGTCGCGGGGAATGCCGAGCGTCAGGCCGTTGAGCATCACGTTCTCCCGGCCCGTGAAGTCCGGGCTGATGCCCGCGCCGAGCTGGAGGAGCACCACCTGCCCGTTCGTCTCCACCGTACCCGACGTGGGCTGCAACACGCCGGAGATCACCTGCAACAACGTGCTCTTGCCGGCCCCGTTGCGGCCCAGGATGCCCAGAGTGTCGCCTGGCTCCAGCTCCAGGTTTATGTCCTTCAAGGCCCAGAAGTCACGGCCGCGCTTGATCCGGCCGAAGCTTAACGCCTCCTGTAGCCTGTCACGCTGGCGTGTGTACATCCGGTAGCTCTTGGAGATATCTTCCAGACGAACGGCGGGCATCAGACGAGGTCCGCGAAGTTCTTCTTGAGCCGGACGAAGCAGGCCAATCCCGCGACGAACAGTCCCACCGCCAGAAGGGTGAACCAAAACGTGGCCGTCCCATCAGGTGGGTCGCCGTAGATGATCACATCCCGGTAGGCGCCTACCAGGTACGCTAGGGGGTTGTAGTCCACCACGGGCTCCCACTTCGTGCCCTCCACTCTGTCTACCGTCCAGATGATCGGGGTGACGAAGAACATCGCCCGCACGAAGGCCCGCAGGGTCTCCCTCACGTCCGGCAGGTAAGCCCCGACTACCGAGAAGAGGTAGCTCAAGCCCATGACGAAAAGCAACTGGATGACCACGAGCACCGGCAGCAGGACGAGCGTCCAGTGTATCCCGTAGCCGAGGACCGCGAGGACCACCACGAGGACACCGAGACCCAGCAGCTTGTCCGCCATCGAAGTGACCGCCATGATGAGCGGCAGGACTTCTATTGGGAAGATCATCTTCTGCACCAGCGTCGAGTTGCGGCGGATGGTGTTGGTGGACTGTGTCAGGCACTCGGAGACGGCTGAGAAAGGCATGACGCCGCAGTAGATGTACAGGCCGTAGTTGAGGGTCTCGTTGCCCTCGAGCTCCCTGAATCGCAGGCCGACGAGCTCCGAGAAGACGAGCGTGTAAAGCGAGATCATCACGAGCGGCCCCAAAAACGCCCACGCGAAGCCCAGAAAAGAGCCGCGATAGGTCTTGGAGAGATCGCGCTGCACGAAGTACCAGATCAACCACCGCTGATCGTAGATGGTGGACAGGACCCGCGACGCGGCCCCGAACGATCCTTGTTTGGCTTTCGACGCGCTGGCGGACAACGCCTGCTCTCTTTCAGACTCCTACACGGCTTCGGGCTCCGGCAAGTTTACCGTAACAACCCCAGGGTGACTAGAATCCGGTAGACTGCGCCGTGCTGCTAGGATTACCGCCCGAGAATGGTTGCCACCAAGAAAACCCCGCGCCCGTGAGGATCCTGTTCGCCGCGCACCAGTTCTTCCCCGAGCACCGGGCCGGAACGGAGGTGCTTACTCTCGGTCTCGCCCGCGCCATGCGCGTCCGGGGCCACGAGGCAAGGGTGTTCGCGGCGAAGCGCAGCGTCCCGGCGACGGACCTGCCTGCGGGCGGCGTCGAGGACTACGACTTCGAGGGCGTGCCGGTGCGCCGGATCGGCCGTCCCAAAGAATCTCTCTCGCGCCCGTTCCGCCTCAACTACGCAAACCCTGACATGGCTGGCGCGTTCAGCGACTATCTAAGGGACTTCTGCCCCGAAATCGTCCACTTCATGCACCTCCAGGGTCTCTCGGCGGACGCCGTCCCGGTGGCGCGGGCGTCCGGCGTACCCATCGTCTACACGGCCACGGATTTCTGGGCTGTGTGCCCGGTCGTTGACCTGCGCCGCCACGACGGGGAGATGTGTTCAGGCCCCGACCCCGGACACTGCCTTCGGTGCCTCGCCTCCCGCCAGCCCGCCTCGCGCCTGGCGCGGCTGGCCGAACACACGCCGGCCCCCGTCCTGCGCGCCGCCGACGCCCTCTCCCGCGTCTCGCGCCTCCCGAAGCTGCTCCCGCTGCGTCAGGTGCGCGACCTCTCGGAGCGGCCTGCGTACATCAGGGAGCGCGTGAACTCCCTCGATCGCGTCATCGCCCCGACCCGGCTCACCCGAGACTTGCTGGTCCGCAACGGGGTGAGGCCGGAGCTGGTCGAAGTCTCCCACTACGGCATAGATACATCGAACGTCGCCCCGTCGCGCCGCGGTGAGGGAAGTTCTCCAGACTTCAGGTTCGGGTTCATCGGGACGCTGGGACCGCACAAGGGCTGTGATCTCCTGGTCCGGGCTGTCAGAAGTTTGCCGCGAAGGATGGACGTGTCGCTGGATATCTACGGTAGCGACAGGGGTTTCGAGGGCTTCGAGGCGAAGTTGCGGCGGCTGGCCGGGGATGATGTCCGGATATCCTTCCTGGGGACGTTTCCGCCGGAGGGGATCGGGGACGTCCTCGCGGATATGGACGCGCTCATCGTGCCCTCGCGCTGGTACGAGAATACCCCGCTCGTGGTGTACGCGGCCTTCGCCGCCGGAGTCCCTGTCGTTGCCACCGATCTCGGCGGGCTCTCCGAAGTCGTCGAGCACGAGAAGAACGGTCTGCTGTTTCCTCTGGAAGACGCCAGTGAACTGGCGCGTTGCTTGGAGCGGTTGGCGGGGGAGCTGGGGTTGCTCGGACGGCTGCGAGGTGGCATCGGGCCTGTCAAGACCATCGAGGAGAACGCGGAGGAGCTTCTGGCTCTCTACAATAGCCTCGTGAAGCGAGGAACGCCATGATGCGGAATCCGAGAGATCGGGAATCAGGAGTCGAGGTCCCGTTCTTAGATCCCCGACTCCTGATACCAGGTCCGGTTGCTCTCTTGTTCGTCCGATGCCGCGCAAGAATCCGAGCCTTCACGACTCACGACTTACGATTCACGACTTACGATCCCACGGACGTAGCGAACCCTTCACCCGGACCTGGCATGACTCACGCATGAGAAGCCTGGTGATCGGGGGCGGAGGCTTCATCGGCGCGAACCTCGTCGAGCGGCTGCTGGAGAAGGGGCATTATGTACGGATCTACGGCCGCAATCCAAGCCGGTTTCGGGGGAGGCCGCCGGGCGCTGAGTTCGTGGAGGGAGAGCTTGGGAATCACGGTTTGATCCGGAACGCGCTCGAAGGCACGGAAATCGTCTTCCACCTGGTGAGCACGACCTTGCCCAAGACTTCCAACGACGATCCCGTATTCGATGTCCGCTCGAACCTGGTGGATACCGTGCAACTCCTGGAGGCGTGCGTGGAGGCCGGGGTGCGCAAGGTCGTCTTCCCTTCATCCGGGGGGACCGTCTACGGGCCGCCGAAGTTCCTTCCGGTGACGGAGGAGCATCCTACCGAGCCGATCACCTCCTACGGCATCGTGAAGCTCACGGTCGAGAAGTACCTGAACCTCTTCCATCACCTCCACGGCCTTGACTACGCGGCTCTTCGCATCTCCAACGCC
>JACDGB010000279.1 GCA_013815485.1 Rubrobacter sp. | reverse complement strand
TCTGTCCGTAAGCGAGGGTGTTCTTGACCGGCTCGTCCCCGAGCACGGCGTCGAGGTAGACGCCATTCTCTAGCACCGTCGCCGTCTCCGGGACGACGACCGTGCCGCCACTGCGGACCACGGCCAGTGTCGTCTCCGCCAGGCTGCGGGCGGCCTCGTCTGAGATGGACCCGGTGGCGTGGATGCCGAGCCGCAGGGCTTCGGGGCCGGCGGTCTCGTACTCCAGTTCGTCGGCGTCTTCGAGGATCTCGGCGAACCAGGCTTCGACCTTCTCCACGACGGTGTCTATGCCGCCGTCTAGTTGGACGCTGGCCCATCCGAAGCGGCTGGGATCAAGATCTGCTTCGAGGAGGCGGTCGCGGAAGTAATCGTTGTGGGTCTTCTCGCAGCCGTGTTCCAGCAGAAGACCGAAGCGCACCATCGGGTTGGCGAGGTGACCGAGCACGGTGCGGGAGTAGATGGTCTCGGCGGAGCCCGCGGAGACGCCGCAGCCCTCGGTGTGGGGGAGGGCGACAAAGCGGGTCACTTTGCCTTGCGTGGCTCCGCGCTCATTCAGGCGGTTGGCGATGCGGCGCGAGATCTGGCCGGAGCACAAACTCGTCGGCATAACGAGCCCGACTTGATCCATGACCGGCCCCCGCCCGCTCTTTATGGCCTCGAAGGAGAAGCCGAGATCCAGAGCCTCGCCAGCGACCGGCAGCGGTTCGCCGTCTGGGTCTGGGGTGTTCTGGAGTTGTTCCAGGTTCTCCGCGCCGGTCTGCTTCCAGTCGCGCCAGATGGAGACCTGGGAGTGGCCTGCCCGCTCCCCGACGGTCTTCTCCCCAGAGGCGGCCCGCAAGGTCTGCTCGAACGTCTCGCGTCCCAGGTCTTTCATCGAGGTTCCGTCGAGGTATGCGCCGGCGTTCACGTCCATGTCTTTGGAGAGGAGATCGAAGCGTCCCGTGGTGGTGACGAACTTGATGGTCGGGACGAAGGGGAAGTTGGTGATGGAACCGTTGCCTGTGGTGAAGAAGATCATATTCGCCCCCGCCGCGACCTGCCCCGCGACGCTCTCCAGGTCGTTGCCTGGGCTGTCCATGAAGTAGAAGCCACCCTCGTCCATCCGTTCAGCGTACTCGATGACGCGGTCCACTCGCACGTCCGGGTCTTTCTTCATCGCCGCGCCGAGGGACTTGATGGAGATGTTGTATAGCCCGCGGAAGTTGTTGCCGCCGGAGGGGTTGTCCTCAGCCGTGTGACCGTGCCAAGAGACGCGCTCCTTGAACCGCTCGACCGTTTGGAGGAACCGCTTCGCCGTCTGAAGGTCACGGACGTTCTTCAGGACGTAGTGCTCAGCCCCGATCAACTCGTCCGTCTCCGCCAGGTTCGCCGCCCCACCGTTGCGGACTATCTCCTTCGACACCCACCCGACAAGCGGGTTCGCCGACACCCCGGAGAAGGCGTCCGACCCTCCACACTGAAGCCCGATCCGGAGCTCCGATGCCGGTTCCTCCGTCCTTCGCGCCGCGTTCACCAGATCCAGCCAACCCGTCACCACGGACTTCGCTCGTTCCAGATCCGCTCTGAAACCACCCTCCAAACTCATGAACTCGTGCGGCACATCCGCCAATGGATAGCCGTGCTCCTCCATGTACGAACGGAGCATCCGGCCCGTGACCGCATCCTCGCCGCCGTGATCCAGGACCAGCACCGCCCCGACGTTCGGGTTCACGATGAAACCGGAGAGGGTCCGCAACAACAACTCCAGGTTATTCGGCGTGCTGTCTTCGCCGCCCTCGGTGTGGGCGACGGCGACGATGCCGTCCACGTTTTCGTAGCCGTCCGGGGTGCCCTTCAGTTCGCCTTCGAGGGCGCGGGCGAAGCCGGTAAGACGGGAGGTGACGCCCAGGAGCACGATATCGTTGCGGGTCCCGACGCCGCGCCCCATGCTGCGCCGGTAGCCCATGAAGGCGCGCGGCGCGTCGTGGAGCGGGACTTGTTCGCCGGGCCGGAAGCTCTCTTCGTCCAGGACGTAGGGTTTCAGCCCCGCGTCCCGGAAGGTGGGTTCTTGCGGGAGATGCAGGTCCGCCTTCCGATATCCGCCGGGGACGCGGCCACCGCCCTGGTCAGATGTCCCTTCGGGGTCTTCGTCTTCGCGCGGGGTTGGAATCCTGAAACGCTCGCGTAGGACACGCAGGATCTTCTGGTTGCAGGCATAGTCTCCTGGTTCGATGTCCCTGACGGCCTGCCCGAACGGCATTCCCCAGGAGAGCAAGTCCTCGCCCTCCGCGATGCGCTCGACGGCGAACCTGTGTCCCTCAAGGACCGTGTGCCGGACGACGAACTCCGAGCCCTCGTACGACACGCGCGTGCCGGCCTCCAATGTTTGAGTGGCTATCGCGGTGTTGTCGTCCGGCTCGGGCAACCTCCCGATCTCGTCGAACTTCAGGGGACGCTCATTCTCGGTTCCCAACGGTCTGCCTTTCGTGTGTGAATCTCTATTCCCGGTGGTCAGTTTATCGCAAGTGTCATGCGCTACCGGTCACTGGACGCCCTTCGTTCGATGGGAGATCCACGCCGTACTCTCGCCTGGTGGCGAACTCCGTATATCCTGCGCGCCGGAATGCCAAGGCCATCGGGGCGTTGTGGATGTCGGTGTCGGCCCTGACTTGTTCTGCTCCGGCGGAGCGCAGGATATCGGTGCCCGTTGCGAGAAGGTCGTCCGCGTAGCCCCGTCCGCGGTGTTCAGGGACCACGCCGATGTAGCCGATGACAGGGGAGGTGGGGTTTTTGGAGGCCATGATCAGGCCGACGAGATCCCCTTCAGGCGTGTAGGCGAGCCGCCACCACGAAGGGTCGTGCTCTAGCTTGCTCTCCATCTCGAAGAATTCACGTCCCGCTTTCTCTGGACCGCGCTCTTCACGTTCGTTCCGGATCTCACGGTCGAGAGTGTCCTCGGAGACCCGGACAACCGCATCCACGAACGCGGCTTTCCCAACCTCTTCGAGCGAGCGAAAGACGAGCCGTTCCGGTACGGAAGGTGGAGCGTTGCCACTTCGCCACTCGAAGCGGATCGTCTCGCGCTCCACGATGAACCCGGCACGCACCAGCATCCCTGCGCGTTCCTTCGGGTAATACTGCCACTGGGGCCACATCGGCGGCGCGTCGAGGACGTAACCCACTTCTCTGGCGCCCAGGTCCCGCGCCTCTTCGAGTACCCGGCGCAACAGGCGCGTGCCGGTGGTTGGGTGATCCGGCTCCTCCCAGCGCAGATCCAACAGCACAAGGTCGAGGGGCTCGCTCATGCCGGGCAGTGTCCAGAGAGCGACCCGTCCGATGGGCCGATCCTCTCCTTCGATCACGAAACACCACTCGGGTCGCATGGACCCGGCGGCGAACATGCTCTCTATGTACTGTTTGATCTCCCGGGGATGGCGAGACTCGCTACTGGCTTCGACGAACAGGTCTAGTTCGTCGGCGCGCATGGGTCTGGTGTGCGGCATGTTCCTCCTGAGGAAGTTCGATGATGGCGCAGGTGAGCGACTCGTATGAAACCGGATCAAACACAATGTAAAAACGCACCGAACATCCCGAAAGGCCAGACAGCAGTATACGGTAACTGCTTCGGTGAGGCTACGGGAACTATCCTTCATGTTTCATATTTACGAAACAATCAAACGGCAAGCGAGGTGCGCGAGCGTGGCGATGCTAACGATCGGGGTGGTAGCTGGATGGACGAGTGTCGGGCGGCGTGGGAGGTCCGGCGGAGCGCCGCTCCAGGCGGCGGTTGTAGACGCGGGCCATGTTCTCAGCCCACTCGCGGGCCGG
>JACDGB010000278.1 GCA_013815485.1 Rubrobacter sp. | reverse complement strand
CATCCATCCGGCGTCGAGGCCCAGTTCGTAGGCGGCGAGCAGCACATTCTGGGCCGCTGCCCCGAGTGACTGGACGGCCATCGTAGTCTCGCTCTCCTGTCGCGTCTCGTCCGGGTAGGCGTCGAGGTCTTCGAGGTGGAGACAGAGGAGGATGAGGACCGGAGCGTCGAGCAGGCGGCGGCGGGAGCCTTCGAGGCGACGCTCGACTACCTCCGCATCCTGGCCGTCCATCTGGAGGTTGGCGCGCCACTCCTCCCCCATCGCGTCCGCGAGCCGCTCTTTTGTCGCGCCTTCGGTTACGACGGCGAACCGCCACGGCTGGCGGCCATGCGGGGATGGTGCCCAACGCGCAGCCTCCAGTACGTGGTCCACGAGATCCGGCGAGACTTCTTTGGGCAAGTATCGCCGGACGGAACGCCTGCCTCGAACGGCATCGAGGACGTGGGGGCGTTGGGCGTCTGGGACGTCGAGGGCTCCCCATGAAGCGGACCTTTCGGAGCGGATGGCGATGACAGGGTTTTCTTCTATCCGCATCCACTCGTACTGATGGTACTTGCCACGCAGAAGCCTGACAGCGATGGCGTGTTCATCGGCATCAGGCTCCACAAGCTCCGCCCGGCCCCGGACCATCACGTATGCCAGTAGGCTCCAGTCCTCGGCGTATCGGTCGGCGATGAGAGCGACGCTCGGGTTCTCCAGGATGTTGCGGATGCGCTTTAGTTTCGTCGGAGGAACGTCCTTCGGCTTCTCGTCGAGGGCGATGTAGACCGCGCCCGGCGTATATGCGAAGCACACAGGAATTGCGTGCGGCTTGCCTTCGCCGTCCGCAGTGGCGAGCCGGGCCACGCGCTGGCGGATGAGGAAGGCTGTTTCCTCGGGACTCAGGACGGCTGGTTCGGTCTTCACGCTGGTTCCACGGCCTCACGGACCTTTGGGGCGACTTCTTCGGCGAAGAGGCGCATGTTCGCCAGGGCCTCTTCGTGGGTGACGCCGGGGAGGCGGCCCCAGAAGCAGAAGTGGTCGTAAGGGGCTTCGCGGTACAGCGTGATCAGACCTTCCGCCACCTCCTCCGGCGTCCCCACGAGATACCGCTCCCACGGCAGGTCTTCTTCCCGTATAGGCTCGGGCGTCGGTTTCTCCCGATCCGTGCCCCACTCGGCGTAGCGGGTGCGCTGGTACGTGATGGCGGGAGCGACGATCTCCCGCGCCCGTCCGGCGTCCTCGTGGACGAAGGCCACCCCGGAAGCGATGTACGGAAACTCCTCGTCAGCCCGGCCATGACGCGCCAGAGCGTCCCTGACCTTCCGGTATGTCTCTCCGAAATCTCCACCGCCAGCGGAGGCCAGGAAACCGTCGGCCAGGCGGGCGGCGCGGTCTATCGCGGGATCGAAGAACGCGCCGACGAAGATCGGGGCGTGGCGGCCCGGACGCAGCTCGAACGGCAAGTCAGGCAGGCTCCACCGTTTGCCCTCGTGGCCCGTCCTCCCCTCCTCCCAGGCGCGGCGGATGACCTCGATCCCCTCCTCGAACAGCGAGGGCCGATTCTTCCGGTTGTATCCAAGCGCCTCGAACTCGTGCTGCACGTACCCTTGCCCCACCCCGAGCGTGAACCGTCCGCCGGAGATCAGGTCAACCACCGCCGCGTCCTCCGCGACACGCAGTGGATGGTGCATCGGCAAGAGCAGGATGTTCGTCCCGATGCCCATAGTCGTGGTGCGGGCCGCTATCGCGGCGGCGATCACGAGCGGAGACGGCAGATACCCGTCGTCCACGAAATGGTGCTCCGAGAGCCACACGTCGGTGAGGCCGAGCCTCTCTGCCTCTTCGATCTCCTCCAGGCACTCGGCGTAGAAGTTCGCGTAGTCCCCGAGCGGCAGCCTCTGGCGGAAGTCGTACCAAAGGCCGAAAGTCGGGAGATTCCTTTTCTCATTCATCGTCTATCAACCAACCCTTCGATTCGAGAAAGCAACATTGGAGCATCGTCGGTGGCTGTATTCCAGATCACCTCCAGGTCCAGGCTAAAGTAGTCGTGGATCGGCTTGTTCCTAAAATCGCCCATCAGCCGCCACGGCACCTCGGGATTCGCTTCGCGGAACCCTGAACTGGCTCGCCGGGCAGCCTCTCCGGCAACCTCGAAGGAGCGCATGACGGCGTTCTGCACCATGCGGTTTCGCAGGAAGCTCTCATAAGTCTCACCTTTGACGAACGTCCGTACTTCGCGCAGCGCGTCCCGGATGTGCAGCAGATACGCCAGATCACTGTTCATAGAGTGGACTCCGGGTATCCAGGATCTCTTCCCGCATATAAGGGCTGAGTCCCCCCTTCGATACCAGGTCTATCTTGCGGCCATCGAAGATAGCGGAGAGGTCTTCTTCGAACGAGAGCAACCCCAGCAAACCGGGCACATTACCCTGTTCGTACTCCACCAGCAAATCCACGTCGCTCCCGGCATTCTCAATGCCCTTCGCATGGGAGCCGAAGAGATCCAACCTCCTGACGTGATGCCGACGGCACAGACACTCTAGTGCCTGCTTATCGAATTGCAGCGTGGCATCCATCGCCGTTATATTACGCTACCGTCCGGTGGGGAGCGGGTTGAAACTAGTGTCGCGGTCGTAGTGGTCCACGCCTTCGGCGCGCTTGAGGCGGCCAACGACGAGGTAGGTGAACGGCGTGGCGAGAGCCTCGTATGCAGACTTGAGTACCCACTGGGTGAGGATGACGGAGAGCAAGGCCGACGTGGGGATGGTTCCGTAGAAGGCGATCAGGACGAAGATCAAGGAGTCGAAGCCCTGCCCGACAACGGTCGAGCCGATGGTTCGGCTCCACAGCCAGCGTCCTTCGGTGGCGACCTTCATCCGGGCGAGCACGAAGGAGTTGGCTAGCTCGCCGATCAGATAGGCGACGAACGAGGCGGTGAGGAGGCGGGGCGCGTAGCCCAGGATCTGCTCGTAGGCCGCCTGTCCCTCCCAGAAAGAGGCGGCGGGAAGCACGAGGCCGAGCGAGATCGCCCCTACAGCCAACAGGTTGCACAGGAACCCCAGCCATATCACCTGCCGCGCCCGCCGGAATCCGTACACTTCAGTCAGCACATCGCCAAAAATATAGCTTATGGGGAAGATCAAAGTTCCCGCGTCCAAGACCAGGCCGAAGACCCCGATCAGCTTCACCGCCATGATATTAGCCACGATCAAACAAGTCACGAAGACCGCAACCACGATCACATACCGGTGCGAATACCCCGCGCTCTCTACGCTCAATCTACCGTCCCAACACTCTAAGTCTTATGGGCAAGTACTAACACGATTTTACTGAAATTCTGACTAGCTAGGGAAAGAGAAGCAGCTTGCCGCCGACGAAGATGAGCATGACGGCGAGGATGGCCTTGAGCGGCTTGCCCGGCAGCCAGGGAGCGACGCGGGCTCCGATGAGGACGCCGGGGACGCTGCCCAGAAGGAGCGTGCCCGCCAGCCCGAAATTCACGTTGCCCTGGGTAATGTGAGCGATGCCAACGACCAGGGAGAGGACGGTCGCATGGGCGATGTCGGTGCCGACGATCACGGCCGGCGCTATCGGATAGAGAAGGAGCAATATCACGGCCATCACGCTCCCCGAGCCGATGGATGTGAGTCCCACGAGATATCCACCCGTCGCCCCGAAGAGGACGGTGTAGCCGCGGCGGCGGCGGCTCATGCGGGACTTCCCGTCCCAGGTGCCTGGCCTCGGGGCGTCGTTGCGGGAGGGCATTAGATATTCGCGGTAGATCAGGGACGCGCCCACCAGCACGAGGGTGAGGGCGATGATGGTG
>JACDGB010000277.1 GCA_013815485.1 Rubrobacter sp. | reverse complement strand
GGTACCGGCAGCCCTGTGCTTCAGAGCCCGGACGTTGTGGCGCACGGCGTCCAGGTCTATCCCGGCCCAGGTACGGCTCGGGATATGGATGCTAGAGGCGCCGTGCTTCATGCTCCTCCCAGCTAATAGCCGTGACGCAGAAGGAAAGGCATACGTCCGCCGCGTCCGCATCTTCCATCCATTCGGAGTGAGCAATATTCATGGCGCGGCGGCAAAAGTCGGCAGCCTCCGCGGTGAACGTCTCCCAGGGTTCGTGGTGGCCGATCCGACCGCCAGGATATTCCATCCATCCTTCCCAACCCAGGATGGCGAAGCCGTTGGCGGCCAGGATATCCACCGCTCGCAGAGCATCTTCGCTCCCGAGAACGATCTCGCGTTCCGAAAGAGACTTCGTCCCGAGATCGGGCGGCAGTGCCTCCACGCTCGGTCTATTGGCGGGGTTCGAGGACGTGGAGGGCAAGGATGTCCATGCGCGTGATCACGCCGCGCAGCCTCTCGTCTTCCACGACGGGAAGGAGCTTGAACCGCTCCTCGGCCATGATGGTCGCCGCTTCGGAAAGGGAGGTGTCGGGAGAGACGGTGGTGAGGCGCGTCGTCATGACCTCCCCGACCGTCACGCCGGCGCTCTTGAGGGTCTCCTCGCGGTACTCGGCCCAGTTGCCAAGCGGGATCATGCCTCCCAGAATGTCCAGGAATCCGGGAGCCTTTATATCAGCGTCCCGGAAGATGAGGTCGCCTTCTGTGACGACGCCGATGAGACGGTCTCCCTCGGACACCGGAGCGCCGGAGATTCGGGCTTCAGCGAACTGCTTGATCACATCCTCCACGGTATCCTCCGACCCAAAAGTGGGCCAGTCCTCGTGCATGATATCGCAGACCTTCAGGTCTCTGATGTCCTGTTGTTCCACTTCGCACCCCCGCTCGAAGAGCTGTCCTTGACGGACGCAGGATACCGTGTTTCACGCCGCTCCTTCGGAATCTCCGGGGCGACGTCGCCCAAACTTCCTGTAAGTGAGGGCCAGCAGTATCCCGAGCCCGACCCCCGAGGCCACGAACCTCAACCGGTCATCTTGCGCCGAGAAGGCCAGGCAGGACATCAGCAATATCCCTATGACCAGCGCATAGACCGAACGCAGGATCAACACCCATTCCCTCCCGTTACAGCAACTCCCCGACGGCTCGCGGGATGTACTGAAGCAGGTCGGTGGCGACCATGCTCTCTTCGGGCCATCCTGTCTCTTCCAGCCACATTTCCGCCGCCCGTCCGTGGACCCAGGCTCCGGCGCGGGCGGCGTCGTAGGCGTCCATGCCGCGGCAGAGGAGAGCCCCGATCACACCGGTCAACACATCCCCCGTCCCCGCCGTGGCGAGCGCGACGTTGCCGGTAGAGTTGACCGCCGTCCTCTCGCCCTCGACGATGAGGGTATCAGCCCCCTTGAGCAGCACGCAGCAACCTTGCTCCCCCGCCGCCCTTCGCGCCGAACGGAGCCGGTGGGCCGAAACCTCCCCCGCGCTGCTCTCCATCAGGCGTCCCAGCTCCCCGGCGTGGGGCGTGATGATAGTCGGCGCTTCGCGTTCGGCGATGGCACCGGAGCCGGCGAGGACCGTGACAGCGTCCGCGTCGAGGAGGACGGGGACTTCAGCTTCGCGCAGGATTCCCTCCACCAGACGCAGACTCTCTTCGCTGGTCCCGATCCCCGGCCCCACCGCGAGCGCCGTCGCCCGGCCCGCATGTTCGAGGATTTGCTCCAGCGCCCCGGAAGTCATGCCACCATCTTCGCCCTCAGCGACACCGTAGACGAGAGCCTCGGTGAGTTGGAGGTCCACGGCAGGGGCGGCGCTCTCTGGCGTGGCGAGGAAGACGACGCCACACCCGGCGCGTTGGGCCCCACGCACGGACATCACCGGCGCGCCTGTCATCGCCCGCGATCCCGCGACCATGAGTAGAGCCCCGGTCGAGTATTTGTGCGCCGGCTCCTCGGTGCGCGGAACCAGGCCGCGCAGGGATGTCCTGTCCGTCCACTCGACCTCGTACCGGAAATCCTCGGCTTCGGGCGGGATGCCGATATCCACCGCCATGACCTCGCCCGCGTGTTCGCGGCCTGGGGAGATCACGCACCCTATTTTGGCAACGTGCGCGCACACGGTCATGTCCGCTCGCACCGCTTCCCCGGCGACCTCCCCCGTCGAGCCGTTCACGCCAGAGGGCACGTCCACCGCGACGGTCGTGATCCCAGCTCCGTTGAGATGACGGATCAAAGCCGCTTCTCTCTCCCGCGCCACCCCCACGAAGCCCGTCCCGAACAGCGCATCCACCACGAGGGCCGTGCCATCAAGCAACTCGTCAAGCCGCTCGGGGTGGTGAATTTCTATCCCGAGGCTCCGCAGAGCCGCGAGGTTCGTCGCCGGGTCGCCGGAGTAATCATCCTTGGTAACGACGACGGAGAGCGCGACGCCGGCGCGGTGCAGTTCGCGGGCGATGACGAACCCATCCCCGCCGTTGTTGCCAACGCCGCACAGGATGAGCGCGCGGCGACCGCGAAGGCGGCGCGGCGGGAACAACTCCAGTATCTTTCCAGCCATCGCCACCGCCGCGCGTTCCATGAGGACGCCGCCGGGGATGCCAAGCCGCTGCGCCTCGTTGTCGGCGCGGGACATCTCTTCCGCTGAGTAGAGCTTCATCTCGCTATCCTCTCGCGCCGGATGGAGCAGACAGCCACGGCCGAGAGTTCGGAGTGGGTTATCGAAATATGGATGTCTTCTTCGCGGACGCCCACTGCTTCGGCGAATTCTCTTATCTTTCCGAAGATGCGAACCGTCGGGGCGCGGCGGGGCAGGCGCGTCACCTCGACGCCGTTCCATTGGATCAAGCCGCACCCAAGAGCTTTCGTCACGGCCTCCTTGGCGGCCCAGCGTCCAGCGTAGTGACGCTCGAAGAAACGGTACTTCTCGCAGTATTCGATCTCCGCCTCGGTGAAGAGGCGCTTCCTTATCCTCGGCGTGCGTTGGAGGGCGAACTTCATCCGCTCGCAATCCACCACGTCCACCCCGATCCCTGGCACGACGAAGCCTTCGAGGAAACTCTTCGGCCTATCCAACGTATCCATCCTCCCTTTGCACGATACGCATGGTACGGCATAAACTTCACCAACAAAAGGGCATATAGTATGCAGATGGACAGGGCTACTGACACGGTGATAATCGGCAATCCGAACTCTGGGCGCGCGGGCAGCGAGGAGTACCTGGAACGCTATGCAAAGGTATTGCGCGCCGGTGGCCGGGAAGTCGAGGTGCTGAACACGGAGCACCCGAACCACGCCACGGACCTGGCCTCTCTCGCAGGCGACCGGCTGGTCGTCGCGGCTGGTGGCGACGGCACGGTGAACGAAGTAATCAACGGCCTCTCCGAGAACGCTACTTTGGGTATCCTGCCGCTCGGCACGGCGAACGTGCTGGCGCGGGAGTTGGGGCTGCCGCAGGACTCCAGGCGGGCGTGCGAGCGCATCTTGGAGGGAGATAGTTCCCGCATAGACCTCGGCGTCGCCAGGGACCGGGATGGCGTCGAGCGGCGCTTCGCGTGCATGGCTGGCATCGGCTTTGACGCGAGCGTGGTGCGAACGATGACGCCGCGCCTGAAACGTTACCTGCGCATCCTCGCGTTCCCCCTGATGGCGGTCAAGGTGCTCATGGAGCAAGATATCCCTTCGGTGCATGTGATCGCGGGCGACACCACCTACGTCAGCCAGTTCGCCATCATCGCCAACGGCCACTACTACGGTGGCGACTTCCGGGTATCCGGCCCCGGCTCCCT
>JACDGB010000276.1 GCA_013815485.1 Rubrobacter sp. | reverse complement strand
GACAGGGGCAAAGTACCTCGATGCGCTGAAGCAAGGCGATACGCTGGCGAAGTATGACAAGATCCTTCCTATTGCGCGGGAGGCGGTGGAGGGTCTGAGATTCAACGGAGACGCGCGGGCGCTCTTCGCAGACCCTCCGCGAGACGAGTTCCAGATGGAAGTCTTCCAGCGGATGATCTTCTCGGCGCTTGTGGACGCGGACTTCCTCGACACAGAGAAGCACTTCGATCCGAAGGTGGCGAGGGTGCGCGGCTCCCGGGTCTCCGCGTGGGAGATGTGGGAGGTGTTCAGGCGGGATCAAGCTGCCCTGACGTCTGGACCACGCTCTGATGAGACGCTGGTGAACGCGGTGCGCCGGGAGGTCTATGAATACTGCGTCGAGGCAGCAGATGGGCCGCAAGGCGTCTACCGGCTCGGGGTCCCGACCGGGGGCGGCAAGACGAGGAGCGGCCTCGCGTTCGCGTTGCGGCACGCGGTGGAGCACGATCTCGACCGGGTGATCGTTGCCGTTCCGTACACCTCCATCATCGAGCAGACTGTGGATGTGTACCGGAGTATCTTCTCCACTCTCGGGGATGGCGCGGTGCTCGAACACCACTCGGCGATCCGGCGGCCCGCCGATGACAAGATGGACCTTCAGGATGACCCCGAAGAGGCGGAGCGCCTCGAAGAGAGCCGGACGAGGGCGCGCCTGGCGACGCAGAACTGGGACGCGTCGCTCGTGGTGACAACTACCGTGCAACTCTTCGAGAGCCTCTTCGCCAACCGGACGAGCCGTTGCCGAAAGCTCCACAATGTTGCGAGCAGCGTCATCATTCTCGACGAGGTGCAGACCTTGCCCGTCGGCCTCCTCGCTCCGACGTTGAGCATGTTGTCAGAACTGGTTCGCCGCTACAGGGTGACTGTCGTGCTCTGCACCGCCACGCAGCCCGCGCTCGACGAGCGGAGCCGCTACCTCGAAGGCTTCGAGGACGTACGTGACATAGTGCCGCGCGAGCGGGCGGCGGAGCACTTCCGCATCCTGCGCCGCGTCGAATACGAGACCCCTGAGGAGCCGTGGTCGTGGGAGGAGGTTGCGGGCCGGCTCCTCGAAGCAGCGCCGGACAGGCGGGCGATGGTCGTCCTCAACACGAGGAAGGACGCTCTGGCGCTCCTCGACGAGCTCGAAGGGGAGCCGGTGCTTCACCTCTCGACGCTACTCTGCGGGGCGCACCGCCGGGACGTGCTCGCGGAGGTACGGCGGAGGTTAGATGCGGGCGAGCCATGCCTGTTGGTGACGACCCAGGTGGTCGAGGCGGGCGTGGACCTCGATTTCCCCGTAGTCTTCCGGGCGATGGGGCCGCTCGATCGGATCGTCCAGGCCGCCGGACGCTGCAACCGGGAGGGGCGCATGGACGAGCCGGGCCGGGTCATCGTCTTCCGGCCGCAGGACGGCGGCGTCCCAAGGGGCGAGTACGCATCCGGCACGGCCGAGGCCGCGATGATGCTCGAAGGCGGCCTCGACCTGCACGACCCGGAGGTCTTCCGAGACTACTTCGTCCGGCTCTACCAGGACGTCTCCACCGACGGGCAGGGTATCCAGAAGCTCCGCAAAGAGTTCGACTATCCGGAGGTTGCCCGCCGCTACCGGCTCATCGCCGAACTGAGTGTGCCCGTGATCGTCCGCTATGGCGAGGCGTGGCGGGAGGGCGGCGAGATGGACCGGCTCATGAAGCGCATCCGGCACGCGGGGCTATGGAGCAGCGATCATCGCAAACTCCAGCCCTACATCGTCTCGATGTTCGAGCGCGAGTTTAAGGAAAAGGGAGATTGGACCGAAGAGATAGTAGAAGGTGTCTTCATATGGACCGGAGGCTACGACGATCTGCGTGGCATCGAAGACCTCGGGAGTGACCCGTCGAATCTGATCTGGTGAGACCGAAACGCGAAAGGAGCTCTCTTGGATAATGGATTGCCCCTCGAAGTGAAGGTGTGGGGAGAGTTCGCCTGCTTCACCCGGCCCGAGTTCGGCGTCGAGCGCGTCAGCTACGAGGTGATGACCCCGAGCGCGGCGAGGGGAGTCCTCGAAGCCATCTTCTGGAAACCCGAGTTCCGGTGGCTGGTGCGCGAGATAGAGGTCTTGAGGCCGGTACGTCACTTCTCCATCCTCCGCAACGAGATGAACAGCCTCCAGAGCGACCGCTCCGCGAGGGGCTGGGAGGCGAACGGCGGCGGCTACTACGCCGACGACGACCGCGCCCAGCGCCATACCCTCTGCCTGCGCGACGTAGCGTACGTCATCCGCGCCGACATCGAACTGAAGCCTTACTCTACAGACAACCCGGCCAAGTACCGCGACCAGTTTCGCCGGAGGGTGAAACGCGGCCAGTGCTTCAACCAGCCATATCTTGGGACGAGGGAGTTCTCCGCGTTCTTCTGTCCGCCGGACGGTGGCGAGCAGGCCATAGGCGTGACCGACGACCTCGGCCTGATGCTCTTCGATGTGGACTTCGAGCCGGATGAGAAGGGCCGCGTCTCCTACGCCGAGCACGGCCCGGAGGGCAGGACCATAGTAAGAGCGAATGCCCGGCCGAAGTTCTTTCGGGCCCGGCTGGAAGGAGGGGTGATGAAGGTGCCTCGGGAGATGTACGAAGGAGGACGAGCATGATCCTCCGCCGGCTCGTCGAGTACGCCGACACGAGGATGGACCTCCCGCCGCCGATGTACGGGGAGACGCCGGTGCGTTGGACCATCCGCCTGAAACCGGGTGGAGAGCTCGAAGGCTTCGTTCGACTCGGCGGTGACGACAAAGCGACCCGTCGGGGGATGAACCTGCTCGCGCCCACGATCGTGAGGGCAGCCGGCATCAAGCCGAAGCTCCTCGTGGACAACGGCGAGTACGTCCTCGGCGTCGGGCGGGAGGGAGCGGACCCGAAGCAGGTCGCGGACCGCCACCGGCAGTTTGTGGAGCTGACCCGCCGCTGCGTCTCGAAGAAAGGAGAGCCGGACGTTCGGGCGGTCGTGGATTTCCTCGAAGCGTGGGACGCCGGAGAACATGAGGGGAGGTTGCCGGAGGACTTCGATCCCCAGGACAACGTCGCCTTTCGCGTGAGCGGCAGAGAGCCGACCGAGAGCCAGAGCGTGAAAGACTTTTGGGCGGCGTCAACTGCTGGAGGCGGCGCGTCGGAGATGATGTGCCTCGTGACCGGGCGAGTCGGTCCTGTCGAGCAGCGCCTACCGGTGAAGGTAAAGGGGTTGACTGGAATTGGAGGGCAAGCCTCGGGTACTTCGCTGATTTCCGCGAACAAGGAGCCTTTCGAGTCATACGGTCTGGAGAACTCGCTTACCTCCCCGATCTCACGCGACGCCGGAGAGCGGTTCGGCAAGGCGCTGAACCACCTCCTCGCGGACCAGAAGTCGCGGGTGTTCATTGGGCCGTCGGCGTATGTTTTCTGGACCCGCGAGGAGAGCGCCTTCGACCCGATCCTGATGGTCAAGCCGGACGCGGAGAGCGTGCGGCTGCTCTTCCAGTCTCCTGTGTCGGGGAGGGAACGGTCGGAGGTTGGGGCGAACGACTTCTACGCCCTGGCCCTCTCCGCGAGCGGGGGCCGGGCGGTAGTGCGTGACTGGCTCGAGACGACGGTCCTTGCCGCCGAAGAGAACTTGAGGAACTGGTTCCGGGCGCAGCGGATGGTGAGTACGCGAGGCGAAGCGGCGGACCCGCTCGGGTTGTATGCGCTGGCGGCGAGCGCCTACCGCGACGCGGGCAAGGAGATGACGCCGCAGATACCGGCAGCGCTGGTGCGGGCGGCGATCAAGGGCGGCGGGCTGCCGGAGGAC
>JACDGB010000275.1 GCA_013815485.1 Rubrobacter sp. | reverse complement strand
CGTCACGGTAGTCCGCACGGAACCCGCGACATCGGCGCGCATCGGGGACCGGGCGGTGGTGCATTCGGATGGTTCGATAGAGGGCTGGGTCGGGGGTGGGTGCATAGGCCCGACGGCGCGGCGAGAGGCGCTCGCCGCGCTCGAAGAAGGAGAGCCGCGGTTCGTCCGGATAACGCCTGATACAGCCGCCGCCCAGCCCGGCGTCCGCCTCGCCCGGATGACCTGCGCGAGTGAGGGCACCGCCGACCTCTACGTCGAGCCGTTCCTGCCCCGCCCGGCACTCGTCATAGCAGGCGACTCGCCCGTGACCGCCACGCTCGCCGCCATAGCTCCGCCTCTGGGCTTCCGGCTGGTCCGCGTGAACGACATCGAGGAATTGACGAACGAGGCGATCCCGTTCCCGCAAGACACCTGGATGGTCGTGGCATCGTTTGGGGAACTTGACGAAGACGCGGTCGAGGCCGGGGTGAGGCTCGGGCTGCCCTACGTGGGGCTGGTGGCGAGCGGGCGCCGGGCTGAGCGTGTCCTCCAGGAACTGCGGGAGCGGGGGCTGGAAGATGAAGCACTGTCGGTCATGCGTTCACCGGCGGGGCTTCCGGTGGGAGCGGGAGGGCAGGAAGGCATCTCACTCTCCATCATGGCCGAGGTCTTCTCCCTGCGCGCTCAGCTCCGGCCACAGACTGCCGGCGAACCGCAAGCCGCCCCCGAACCTCCAGCCGTGGACCCGGTATGCGGGATGGAGGTCGAAACCACGACGGCCCGGCACGTCACGGAGCACGGCGGCGAGCGGTACTTCTTCTGCTGCCCCGGCTGCAAGCGGGCTTTCGAGAAGGAGCCGGAGAAGTACGTGACGGTCGCGGTCTCTAACCGGTAATGTGTCCGATACGTCTCGGGGCCGGCAAGCAACCGGAGTCCGCATAGTGTCAGGCTCTCTCAGCCACAACCGGTGGTCGCCCTCCCCGACTCCTCGGAGCGAAGCGACCATCGTTGGAATTGTGCTCGGTGCCGGGAAGTCCAGCCGGTTCGGAGCCCCCAAGCAACTCCTGCCGTTTGGGTACACCACCTTGCTGGGCCAGGTGGTGAGGAACGCCAACGCCTCTTCGCTGGACCGGGTCGTCGTGGTGCTGGGCCGGGCCTCGGAGGAGTTGCGCGCTTCGGTGGACTTTGGCCGATCCGAGGTGGTCGAGAACACGGCTTATGGGACTGGTTGCGCCTCGTCGCTTCTGGCGGGCCTCGACGCCGCCGGGGAGGATTGCGCGGCCATCGCGCTGCTCCTGGGCGACCAGCCGGGCGTGAGGGCGGAGTTTGTGGATCTCGCCGCCGCTACCTGGCGGCGGGAGCGGCCGTGGGCGTCCGTCACTTCTTATCTGGGGGGACTCGGGCACCCGTTCATCTTTGCTCGGGAGGCTTTCGGGGAACTGCGCCAGCTTCACGGGGACAAGGCGGTATGGAAGTTGATCGAGGCGTATCCGGAGCTGGTTTCGCGGGTGCGGATCGAAGCTCCGCTGCCGCCGGACGTGGATACTCCGGAGGACTACGAACTGGCCCTGGCCCACTGGCGGAGCAGTGCGTAGCGGGGTCTCGGCGGTCGTGCTCGCCGCCGGCGCGGGGAGCCGGTTCGGGGGCGGGAAGCTCCTCGTGCCGTACCAGGGACGGCCCCTGATCGAGGCCGTCCTCTTCGAACTGCGCGAAGCGCCGTTGGATGAGATAATCGCCATCGTAGGGGAATCCGCTGGAGACGAAGGGGATAGGCTGCGCCAATTATGTACGCTATACGGAGCCCGCATCGTCGAAAACCCGCAGTGGCCGGAGGGCATCTCGACCTCGGTGAAACGGGGACTTTCGTCTTGCGCGCCGGATGCGCGGGCTGCGGTCATCACGCTCGGGGACCAGCCGCTCGTGGGGGCGGCGGCGGTGAAGCGTCTCGTCCGGGCCTTCGAGGAGGGGGCGGATGTGGCCGTCGCCACTTATGGGGAGCAGCCGCGCAACCCGGCGCTCTTCGCCCGCGGAGTGTGGATGATGCTTGGAGAAGAGTTATCCGGGGACGAAGGGGCGAGGAAGTTTATCCGGCGTCATCCGGATCTGGTAACGGAGGTGCCGTGCGATGATGTAGCGAACCCGGCTGACGTGGACACCGTGCAAGACTTGCGGCGACTGGAGGGGCGTTCAAGCCCTCCCGGAGCCAGAGAAAGGAGAAGGGCATGAAGTTGGAGAACGAGTTTACGGTCAATACCTCGATGGATGAGGCATGGAAGGCGTTGAACGATCTGGAGCGGGTAACGCCGTGTCTGCCGGGGGCTCAGCTCACGGCTGAGGTCGGTGAGGAGTATGAGGGGACGATGACCGTCAAGATGGGTCCCGTCACCCAGAAGTACAACGGGACCGTCAAGGTTCAGGACGCCGACGATAGCGCGCATCGGGCCGTGATCCGGGCCGACGGCAAGGACGCCCGCGGACAGGGAACCGCCTCGGCCACCATCACATCAACCCTGGAGGACGGCGGCAACGGCAGCGTCCACGTACACGTCGAGACGGACATGCAGCTCACGGGCAAGGTCGCCCAGTTCGGGCGGGGCATGCACAAGGACGTGGCGAGCAAGATCATGGGCCAATTCGCCGATTGCCTGGAGCGAGAGCTTTTTTAGAGAGGACGCTAGTGAAGATAGAGAACGAGTTCACGGTAGAGGCCCCCATCCAGCAGGCATGGGACACTCTGCTCGACCTGGAGCGCGTGACGCCGTGCCTCCCCGGCGCCGCCCTCACCGAGGCATCCGGCGACGAATACAAGGGGACGATGACGATTCGTCTCGGTCCCGTCACCCAGAAGTACAACGGCACGGTGCGCTTCGAGGAGACGGACGAGGAGGCTCGCCGCGCGGTCCTCAAGGCCGACGGCAAGGATGCCCGTGGGCAGGGCACCGCCTCAGCCACCATCACCTCGACCATGAGCGAGGAGAATGGCGGGACGAAGGTGCGGGTCGAGACGGACATGAACGTCACGGGGAGGGCGGCCCAGTTCGGGCGGGGCGTCCAGCAGGACGTGGCTACCAAGCTCATCAACCAGTTCGCCGAGTGTCTGGAGAAGGAGATCATGGGCGAAAACATTAGGGAAGAACCGGAGCAACCCGCCGAGCCGGAACCGGCCGCCGCGAGCGCGAACGGTTCCACGGAAGAAGCAGGCAGCTCGGAGGAGAAGCCGCGGCGCAGGGTCATCCAGCAGGACCATGACGTGGAGCCCCTCGACCTCGGGGAGGCCAGCCGCGATGCGGTCCTGAAGCGCGTCGTCCCGCTGGTGGCCGGGGTTGGCGTGCTGGTGCTTGTGATATGGCTCGTCCGTCGCAGGACTTAGGCGGCCCAGTCCATACGGATACTCCGCGCGGCCCCGCCGAAAAAGAAGGACGGCGGGGCCGCGGCCGCGCAGAGAGGACGAGGCCCGAGCCGGGAAAGGTGGCCGTTTGATGTAGAGGTGGGCTGACGGGCCGGGATAGTTCGCACGTCGCAACCATCCACGCGCATCCGGGGCCGTCGAACCGGTTGGGGCAGGTTCGTGGGAAGAACCGTGACCCATCGACTTTGAGAGTCGCGCGAGGCTCGTTATCCCTGTAACATGTAGCCTAAGCAATCGAAGGCGAAGGCGGTCAAGTCTTTTCGTGCGGAAGGAGAAGCATCGCGGAATGGAGGGCGGGGTGGCGCTGGACGTCGCGCTGGTGGTGGGCTCTGGTGCGGCTTTGGGCCACCCTCGCCTCCTCCACGATGGCTCGCTTGTAGTCAGCCGGGCTCAGGTAGCCCAACGAGAGTGCATGTGGATCAGGTTGTAGTAGCCTCGA
>JACDGB010000274.1 GCA_013815485.1 Rubrobacter sp. | reverse complement strand
CAGCGAGGCCTTCGCGGAAGCCTCGCAGGGCTGCGACCTCCGGGAGGAGCTGCTCCGCGCCCTTAGCGCGCTCCCGCCTGAGCAGTCGGAGGTCCTCACGCTCGGTCGGAGGTCCTCACGCTCGCCTACCTCAGAGGACGCACACACCAGGACATCTCCGGCCACCTCGGCATCCCGGTCGGCACGGTCAAGGGCCGGGCGCGGCTCGGCCTGAAGAAGCTTCGGGTCCCGAGGAACCGCGGTGGCCGGGTAGCCACCCTCCGACGGGCGGCTTGGGCGTCCCTCCCGCAAGGCGAGAGGCGGCTCATGGAGGTGGTCTGCCGCGCGGATTTCGGCACTTGCCGTCTCGACGCGGCGTGCGGCCAAGCTCGAGGCCCGCTTGCCCTCCAAAGCCATCGTGGCCAGGGCGACCCATGCTAGACTTCCGTGAGTATGTCCGATCTTCTCGCGAACAAGCCGATCTCCGTCTCGGTGGGGGACTACCTGAAGGCCATCTGGGGCGTGGCCGGAACTGGTTGGGCCTCCACCAACGAGCTCTCCGAGCGCCTCTCCGTCTCCCCGGCCTCGGTGAGCAGCATGCTCGTGCGGCTGCCGAAGATGGGCTTCGCCGACTACGAGCCCTACCACGGGGCCTCCCTCACGGAGCGCGGCCGCAGGGAGGCTTTGCGCCTGGTCAGGCGCCACCGCCTGATCGAGACCTTCCTGCTGGAGCACCTCGGCTACCCCCTGACCGATCTGCACGACGAGGCCGAGAGGCTGGAGCACGCCGTCTCCGACGAGTTCACGGAGCGGCTGGCGCAGTTATTGGGTCACCCGAGGCGCGACCCCCACGGGGATCCCATACCGGCCCCCGACGGCACCATCGAGGAACAAGAGGATAAGCCCTTGAGCGAGTCGGAGACCGGATGCCGCGTGCGGATCTCGCGGGTGGAGCACAAGGACAAAGCCGCGCTGGCCCACCTCAAGGATCGCGGGCTCCTGCCCGGAAAGCTGCTCAAAGTGCAGGAGGTGCGCGTTCTCGACGGTGTCGTCACCGTCGAGAACGAGGAGGGGACCCCCCACGCACTCGGCAACCTCCTGGCTGGCTCCATCTTCGTCGCAAGCATCCCCGAAAGCGACGGCCGGTCGGGCCAGTCGAAGCCAGCGTAGCGTAAGTCCGCTAAACGACATTAGCAGCAATTCATGTACAGAAAACAGGCCTTGAACTTCTGCTAATGCTGTGTGTAGTGTGCGAAACGAATTTCTGATAATGTATCCTGCATGAGGCGCACCGCTAAACCAAAGCTCTCTGACGAAGGTGAGAAGGAGTTTGAACGTTTCGGGAACTATCTGCGTGAGGAGCAGGACCTGGCCGCGGACACCGTGAGGAATTACCTCTCCGATGTCAGGCAGTTCGCCGCCTTCTGCGAGGTGAGTTGGTCCGAGAGTGAGGAGCGCGGAGAGTCTTTTTCGCCGGCGAATGTGACCACGCCGACCATCACTCTATATAGGTCGCATCTGAAGAATGCTCTGGAGCTCAAGCCGGCGTCGATCAACCGACACCTGATCTCCATAAAGAGGTACTTCGGATGGGCGGTCGACGAAGGCCTCATCTCTCGGGACCCGGCGAAGGCGGTGAAGCTGGTCCCGAGGATCGTGCCCCCGCCCCGGCACCTGACCGACAAGGAGGAGTCTGCGCTAGTGGCGGCGGTCGAGCGATATGGCACTCTACGCGATCGCACTCTAATAGTAGTGGCGCTCCACACGGGACTCCGTGCTGAGGAGCTGTGCGGCCTTGGACCTTCGCACGTGAAGATGGCGAAGAGGAGTGGGCACCTCAAGGTTTGGGGCAAGAGGGGCAAGTACCGAGAGGTACCACTGAACGCGACGGCCAGGGAGGCGCTCTCCGAGTGGATGTCGGAGCTACCTGAGGAGACGTCGTGCCTGTTCCCATCCCGGAAGGGCGAGAAGAATGGTAACGGGGAAAGAAAACTGCGTCCGATTTCGGATCGGGCACTAGGGTACGTGGTGGAGAAGTACGCAGGACTCGCAAAAGTCGAGGACGTGAGCCCGCAGGATTTGAGGCATCGCTTCGGGTATGTGATGGCCGAAAGGGTGCCACTTCATAGGCTGGCTCAGATAATGGGCCACGACTCACTGGACACCACGATGGTGTACGTCAAAGGTACGCCAGGCGACCTGCAGCAAGCGGTCGAGGAGGTAGCATGGGCCTGAGAGACATAAAAACCGCGAAGACGACTGACAGAGGAGAGAAGGTAGGAAGATGACAGATAGGAAGACCCCCCTCAAGCCCAGCCGCCGGCCCAACCCCGAAGACGTTAGCGGAGCCACGCGGCGGGCACGCGAATTCGCCGAGAGACTCAGGGCCAAGTACCCTGACCGGGAGTTCGCCGACTCCACGGAGATCGTCCGCGAAGACCGCGATACACGCCGCTAGGGTTTGAGCGAGAAGCGTGCCAAATCGCTGGTACTGGACACGTCGGTGGCGCTCAAGTTCTATCTACCGGAAGAGGGACATGAAGAAGCCCTCGGGCTCTTGGAAGCGGCGGAGGCCGGTGCCGCGGAGTTGCTCGCACCCGGCACGCTCCTTCCCGAAGGATTCAACGCGATCGCCCAGCAACGGAGGCGCGGCCTGCTCGACGAGGAGGACGCAACAGGCGCGTGGGCGAAGCTGCTGGCAGCTCCGGTCTACACTTATGCCGTCGAAGACCTGATCGAGCGAGCAGCGACGATTGCGAATGAAACGGGTGCCATCATCTACGATGCGCTATTCTTGGCACTCGCTGAGGACACCGATACGGTGATGGTCACTGCCGACGGCAAGCTGCTGCAGGCGCTCAAAAGCACTCGACACGCTTCGTTGGCGAGACCGCTGGAACAGATCAGCAATTTGATCCAATAGAATCAAATGCTACAAGAAGTGGCACTCAAATCCGCGTATGTCGGCTGTACCCCAATAGGGGCAAAATGGTTCATTTGAGGGATACGCCCGGGCTCGCCTAGCGCCATCATGGAGAGGGCGAAGGAAGGGGACACAATGACCACACGGGGGATAGATCAGGCGAAGGCCGAGGCGTTCGCGGAGCGGATGCTCGGCACATTGAACGAGGCGGCCGTGGCGCTTATGACCTCGGTCGGCCACAGGACCGGCCTCTTCGACGCCATGGCGGGGCTGCCCCCCTCCACCAGCGTGCAGGTGGCCTCCGCGTCGGGCCTGAACGAGCGCTACGTTAGGGAGTGGCTCGGGGCTATGGTGACCGGCGGCATCGTCGAGCACGAGCCCGAGGGCGGCACCTACGTCCTCCCGGCCGAGCACGCAGCGTGGCTGACGAGGGCGGCCACACCCGACAACATCGCCGTCACGGCCCAGTGGATACCGCTGCTCGGATCGGTAGAGGACGGGATCGTCGAGAGCTTCGAGAAGGGCGGCGGGGTGCCCTACTCGGCCTACCCGCGCTTCCACGAGGTGATGGCAGAGGAGAGCGCCCAGACGGTGGTGGCGGCCCTGACCAGTTCGATCCTGCCGCTCGTGCCGGGGCTTACCGAGAGGCTCGAGGCCGGCATCGACGTGCTGGACCTCGGCTGCGGCAGCGGTCGCGCCCTCAACCTCATGGCTCGGACCTACCCGAACAGCCGCTTCGTCGGCTACGACCTCTCCGAAGAGGGCATCGCCCGCGCCCGGGCCGACGCGCGGGATCTCGGCAACGCCCGCTTCGAGGTTAAGGACGTCGCGGACCTCGGCGAGAAGGACGGCTACGACCTCATCACCACCTTCGACGTGATCCACGACCAGGCAAGGCCCGCGGCGGTGCTGACCGAGATCTCCAGAGCGCT
>JACDGB010000038.1 GCA_013815485.1 Rubrobacter sp. | reverse complement strand
GCGTAAAGGAGAAGGAAGATGATCGAATCCCGCATAGAGTCCCAGAACTTTATCGGCGGTGAGTGGACGCCCGCCGACTCGGGCGAGACCGCTGAGATAGTGAACCCCTCCAATCCCTCCGAGGTGCTTGGCGTCACCCCGAATTCCGGCGTCGCAGAGGTTTCGAGGGCCGTCGAGGCGGCCTCCGGCGCTCTTTTGGAGTGGAAGTCCATGCTGCCTTCGGCGCGGGGCGAGATCATGTGGAAGGCCGCCGACATCATCGAGTCGAAGACGGACGAGTTGGCGCGACTGATGGCCCGCGAGACGGGCAAGCCGATGGGGGAAGGTTTGATGGAGGCCGCGCGGGCGGCGGCCATCTTTCGATACTACGGTTCCGAGGGATGGCGTCTGGCTGGCACCATGCCGCCCTCGACGCGGCCCGGAATCCAGATCAGCTCGGTGAGGGAGCCGCTCGGGGTGATCGCGCTCGTCACGCCGTGGAACTTCCCGCTGGCGATACCATCTTGGAAGATGGCGCCAGCCCTGATCTGCGGCAACACCATCGTGATAAAACCCGCCTCCAACGCCGCCCTGAACGCCGCCGCCCTTGTCCGCATCCTCTCGGAAGCCGGTCTGCCGGACGGGGTCGTCAACATGGTCACGGGCTCAGGCGGCGCGGTCGGAGATCCTCTGGTGACGGACCCTCGGGTGAAGGGCGTCTCGTTCACTGGCTCGACGAGCGTGGGCCTCGGCATCCAGGAACGGGCCGTCGGCAAGAAGGTCCAACTGGAGATGGGCGGCAAGAACCCCTACGTGGTGATGGAGGACGCCGACCTCGCGGACGCCGCCCAAAAGGTCGCCTTCAGCGCCTTCGGATACGCGGGCCAGAAATGCACCGCCACGAGCCGCGCCGTAGTCGTCGAGAGCATCTACGATGAATTCATCGAGCAATTGAAAAGCGCCACGGAGGCGACGAAGTTCGGAGATCCTTTCGACGACGGCACCGCCGCCGGCCCCGTGGTGAACAAGAGCCAGTACGACGATATCCTCGCCGCCATCGAGACCGCCAAGGGTGATGGGCGTGTGATTCTGGATGGCGGCGCTATGGGTTCTGAGGAAGATGGGTACTTCATCTCTCCGGTCATCGTCGCCGACGTGGACAACGAGAGTGAGACGGCGCGGGAGGAGATCTTCGGCCCCGTCCTCGCGGTTATAAAGGCGCGGGACTTCGACCACGCCGTGGAGATTTCCAACGACACCCGTTACGGCCTGACCGCCGGAATCGCGACCCGCTCCCTGCGCTACGCTCACGAGTTCGCCGAACGCTCCGAGGTCGGCATCGTCAACGTCAACACGCCGACCGCTGGCGTGGAGTTCCAGGTTCCGTTCGGAGGCGTCAAGGAGTCCGGCGTCGGGCCGAAAGAGCAGGGAACGGCCGGACTGGACTTCTACTCCACCTGGAAGACCGTCGCCATCCGGGCGATATAAGCCGTTGTCCGCGACCGGCTTCACGCACATAAGCGTCCACGCCCGCGACCTGGAAGAGTCGGCGCGTTTCTACAAGGAGATGTTCGGGATGGAGGAAGTCTCCGCCCCGGACTTCCCATTCCCCGTGCGCTGGTTGCGGGTTGGCAACCTCCAGTTGCACCTGTTCCAGAGCGATGCTCCCGCTCCTCGTGCTCATCATTTCGGATTGGATGTGGACGACTTCGAGGCGGTATACCGGAAGGCGGAGGAGCTTGGCGCGCGGGATGAGGATGGCTACTATGCGAACGTGTACGAGTTGCCTGATGGGGCGGCGCAATTATACGTGCGCGATCCGGCGGGCAACATGGTGGAGATCAACTGCCCCGACGCGGGCACGCTCGACCGTTCGGTGGTAGGTGAGATCCACGAGATAGGCGGAGACGCCACCCTATACATGAACGCCGAAAAGGAGGTCCGTGATGGATGAGCGATGGACAAAGGGCATCGAGGCGCGGGACATCCGCTACTGATGAGCGTCCTCGACGACTTCAAGCTCGACGGTAAAGTGGCCCTCGTAACCGGCGCGGCGCGTGGGCTCGGACAGGGCATCGCCCTCGGCCTGGCCGAAGCCGGCGCCGACGTGGCCGCCCTCGACATCCTTCCCGTGGACGAGACGGGAGAGAAAATCTCCGCGCTCGGTCGCTGCTTCCATCCCATGAACCACGATCTGCGGGAGACAAAAGCGGAACGCGCCGTGGAGATCGTGAGCGAATGCGTCTCCGAACTCGGTCGCCTCGACATCCTGGTCAACAACGCCGGCCTCATTCGGCGTGCCCCGGCGCTCGACTTCGGTGAAGAAGACTGGGAAGACGTGATCAGCGTCAACCTCTCCGCCGCCTTCTATCTCTCTCAGGCTGCGGCGAGAAATTACGTGGACGCGGGACGTGGAGGCAAGATCATCAGCACAGCCTCCGTCCTTTCCTCCCAAGGCGGCATAACCGTGCCCTCCTACGCCGCGACGAAGGCCGGCATCGCCAACCTCACGCGGGCATTGGCGAACGAGTGGGCGTCCCTCGGCATAAACGTCAACGCCATCGCGCCGAGCTACTTCACCACCGAACTGACGAGTGCGATTCGGGAGGACACCGAGCGCAGCGATGCACTCCTCGTCCGCATTCCCGCCGGACGCTACGGCGAGCCAGAAGACCTCAAGGGCGCGGTGGTTCTCCTGTCTTCTGCGGCGGGAGATTTCATCCACGGCACGATCCTGCCGGTGGATGGCGGTTGGCTGGGACGATGAAGATGTAATAATTGAAAGATGCGCGTAACGCGGCTCACGCGGAGGGAAACATCGGTCGGACCCGGATGGCCGATGTCCCGTGACTGCGATTTGCTCGGCGCCGGATCGGGGGACGATGTCCTCGATACCTGAAGGTCCCAGGTCCGAAAACGAAAGGTCTCTCGCGGAAACTTCGCGCGAATCGGATCTATCCCACACGAACTCCGAGACCGAACGCCGGGAGGTGCTGGCGCGGCCCGTGTTGGGCTGGGGCATGATCTTGTGGGGCGTGTTCATCGTCGTCTTTTCCCGAGGGTTCGCCGAGGTTACGAGCTTCTGGTGGCTCATCCTGATCTTCGGTCTCGTCGTGCCGCTCATCTCGGTCGCGCAAGCGTTGGTGACGGCCAGGGACGATTCCCGGCACGAGGCCCCTCTCGCCGTTAACCGGGCCGAAGACAAGCAGCGGCAGTTGCTGGAGGCGCTGGCCCGAGACGGCGAGTTGACTTCCACGATGGCCGCTTTGCGCACCGAGTTGACGGTCGAGGAAGCGGCGGAGCTTCTCGAAGGGTTGGCCGGCAAGGGGCATCTTAGGGTGTCCGCCCGCGAAGGCGCGATGGTGTACGCGCTCCTTGAGCGGGACCGCCACGAGCTGCTGCGGGCCTACGGAGAATCTTCCGGCGATCCTGCGGACGGTTCCGAGGATGAAGCGATCCTCGCCGAGCCCCTGAGCCAGCGCGAACACGAAGTACTCGGGTTGCTGGCCTCCGGTCGCTCCAACGGGGAGATCGCCCGCGACCTGCACGTCACCGTGGGTACCGTGAAGGCGCACGCGAGCAGCATCTACCGCAAGCTCGGGGCGAAGGGCCGTGCAGAGGCTGTCTTCAAGGCGCGGAAGCTGGATCTGCTCGGCTAGAGGCTCCCACCGGAACGAGAACGCGGTGCGCGCCGCGGCCGATTTCTCGCTCTCGAACGGTGCCGCCTCTCATCGCGTCGCAGAGTTTACGACCGGGTAGACCCGAAACAAGCCCTTCGATTCTACTTTCGTTCTACCTTCGTCGGATGCCGATTGGACCGGATTAGCGGTAGGTTGAATTGTGTGCAAAGGCGCAGTCCGTTCGGAAAAGGAGCTTCGATGACCGTGATCACCCCCCGCAGCCGGAACGCCGTAACCACAATGGCCGGCGCCCTTGTCGTCCTCTACGCCATTACCTTTCTTCTGGGTGCTTTGCTCCATCTGGGTGCGCGGGTCCCGATGGGGTCCGTGGTCCTCGTCGAGCCCCGGATAGTTCCCGCGACGATAGTCGAGACGCTTTGCGGGCTCCTCCTCGCGTTCAGCGCCTACGCCGTGTTCGCCCGCAGGAGTTGGGCGTGGTCCGCGATCTTGGGCGCCCATGCCTTCGCGCTGGCGGGCGTGCTGCTCGGCATGGTGGCGATAGCCGTCGGCGCCGGCCCGAGCACCGAACTGAACGACATCTACCACCGCGTGATGCTGACGGTGCTCACGGTCGGGCTGATCCTGCTGTTGACACCGGCCGGAAGAACGGTGTTCGGTCGCGGCGCTCGGGGCTCATACGACCGCGCCGATCCTCCGCCGAGAGCCCGTGGGTAGACAGTAAACCGACCTGAGGAGACGAGACATGAACGGTGGGACTGAAGAACTAAAGAAGCTCGCGGAAGATTGGGCCGCGGCCGAGCTGCGTGGCGACGCTGCCTTCCTCGGGAGCGCCCTCGCCGAAGACTTCGTCGGCGTGGGACCGCGAGGCTTCATGCTGACCAGGGAGCAGTGGGTCTCGCGCCACGAGGCCGGGTACCTGCGTTACGCGTCTTTCGGGCTTGATGAGGTGGAGGTTCGCCTCTATGGGGATGCGGCGGTCGCGGTGTGCCGCCAGAGCGCCGAGGGGGTGTACGAGGACGAGAACGGCCGCTACGACATCAACGAGCAGTTTCGTGCGACGCTCATCTTCGTAAATCAGGAAGGGCACTGGCTGCTTGCCGGCCTGCAACTGAGCCCCATCCTGGGCAGACCGTGAGCCTGCCGCCAACATTTTCCCCCGCGCGACAGCCGGCCGAAGGAGACCCCATGCAGTATCCGATGATCGAGAAACTGGTACGTTTGAGGAGGATTAGCAAATGAAGCTCGGGCTCATAATCAACGACTTCAATTGGATCGGAGGTTCTTCCGACCCTGGCGCGACGTTGGCCGGGATCGCGCATACTACCGAAAACGCGGGGTTCGACCTGATCGGCGTGTCGGACCACGTCTGGCAGCATCCCTTCATGGGTGGCCCGGAGGCCGATGAGCTGGAATGCTACGGCACGCTGGCATACCTGGCCGCCAATACCAGCCGGGTCAAGCTGATGTCCGTCGTGACCGGGGTGCATTTCAGGCATCCGGGAATGTTGGCTAAAACGGTGACGACGCTGGACGTGTTGTCAGGAGGCCGCGCCTGGCTCGGCATCGGGGCAGGCCACTACGAAGAGGAGGCGCGGGGGCTGGGCATTCCCTTTCCGCCGCTCAAGGAACGTTTCGAGATGCTGGAGGAGACCGTCCGGATCTGCCAGCGGATGTGGAGCGGCGAGCAGGGCGACGAGCGTCCCTTCGAGGGCAGGCACTACCGGCTCGAACGCCCGCTCAACCTCCCGCAGAGTCTGGTTCGGCCCCACCCTCCGATCATGATCGCGGGCGGCGGCGAGAAGAAGACCCTGCGCCTGGTCGCGCGCTACGCCGACGCCTGCAACCTGTACCCGACACCCGGGATGGCGCGGAAGCTGGACGTTTTGCGCCGCCATTGCGAGGACGAGGGCCGCGACTACGACGAGATCGAGAAGACCTGCATGTTCCGCTTCGACACCGGCGAAGGAGCTTCCAATCCGGACGAGCTGATCGAACAGCTACGCTCGCTAGCCGGCCTGGGTATCCAAACTGCGATTGGCTTCATCCCGCCCGTGGACCCGATCGCGCGGCTGGAGGAGATCGGACGCGAAGTTATCCCGGCGGCTGCGAACCTCTGACTTTCTTTCCCAGTAACCTCTACATCGAAACGACGAGCAGCCCTCGGGTGAACTGAAAATCCGTGTTGCCTGCCTCGAAGAACCTGGAGGCGCAACTCGCGGGAGGCGACAGCCACGACGGTCATCCAGCATCCATCTCGGAAACAATGACCGTGCCACCGAAGCCGGACCAGAGCCGGGCATGGCCAGCATGAGACTTGCTCCGGGACGTCTTTCGATGACGTTTGTCTTGCTCCTCGACGGTTGGGGAGCCCTGGCCCGAGTGGCCACCGATTGAAACCGGAACACTTACGAGGGTCCATAAGTATGTCCTGGCATAACACCTAAGTATGCAAAGCTGCACTAAGGTACAAGGGTGTGGGGTCTAGCCCATGAGTTGGGCGGCATTCCAACTGGTTAAGAACGGCTTATTTACGCCAAGAACCGGCCATTATTGGTTGAATAGTCTCAGCATCGAGGCTAGATTGGATCTGCATCCACTGACATGTCCCCGACACTGCATGGCACCCTATTCACTTCGAGAAGGAGGTTATCAACTAACATGAGCGTGGCGATTCTCGTACCCGCGTACAATGAGGAACAGGTGCTTGACAAGACGCTCAAGGCTGCCGTCAGAGAGGTGGGACCGGAGAACGTCTACGTCGCGGACGACTGCTCGAAGGACTTGACGGCGCACATCGGCAGGTTTTGGACTGGCGGCAACGTGTACACGGCCCACGAGAACCAGGGCAAGTCACGGACGCTCAAGGGGACGATAGACTACTTCAACCTGACCGAGAGTTACGAGGGCATCTTCATCCTCGACGCCGACACGTGGCTCTCCCCGGGGCACGTGTCGGCTCTGGAACGCGAACTCGAGACCGGGGTGGCCTTCGTAGTCGGTCGGATCGAATCTGAGCAAGTGCGCTGGAACTTCTGGACGGCGTACCGGGGCTTCTCGATGTGGATGTATAACGCCGTCATACGGACCCCCCAGAACGTACTCAACACCATCAACGTCTTGCCTGGCTCGAGCGTCTTGCTGAATAGCGAGGCGGTGAAGCGTATAGACTGGCAAAGAGCTTCCAGGCTCATGCTGGACGATTTCTCCATGCTGTGCGACGTACGGTACCAAAACCTCGGCAGTGTCAAGTACCTTCACGACGCGCCGCCCGCGCTGATAGCTGAGCCACTGACCTTCAACGCCTACCTCAAGCAGACTTACGACAGGTGGTGGCCCGGCATCTGGCAGACTATGCGGGATCGCAAGATGCTGCTCAAGACGGACTGGTTCTCGATCACCAACAACCTGCAGATACTGAGTTGGGTGTGGAGCGCGATAGCGCCGGTGCTTCTGATACTGGCTTACCTGCTCTTGCAGGGTACGACCGTCGTCTGGCTCGTTCCCGTGATGATCGCGTGGCAACTGGGACAGATGTACGTGTTCGCGGGGCTCTATGCCTACCACAAGCGCCGCCCGTCGGCGCTCCTGTTGCTCCCCGCATTCGCAATGGTAGCGTACCTGGAGAGCGTGCTGTTCACCCTCGCGTACTTCAAGTCTCGCAAGCTCGAGAGCGGCGGACGCTGGGAGAGTCCCGCAAGGATCAAAGTAGCAACGGCCAAGAGATAGATAGAAAGGAGATTTGGTTATGTACGGAGGTATGCTTCCCGACACCGGCGGTTTCTTCTTGAACCCGCTGCGCGCACTCTACCTGCTCATCGCCCTGCTTATGTTCGGCGGAGCGTGGGTCGTGCGGAAGGCGGGCAAGGGAGACGAGCAAACCGGAGAGTAACTATCCAGGAGTCGAGGTCTGGCGTTCTACGTATCGGGCCTCGACTCCAATCGTTTGCCCCGGTCGTATCGGTACGTGGACAGACGGCTACAGTCAGGTGTCCTCCGGGGCATCTGCGCTTACCGTCCGAGCTTGTTCCTCAAGGTGGTCCAGTAGTCCTGAGATTCACCGCCGACGTGCCAGATCGCTATTCCTCCTACCTTGGGATGCTTACGCTTCAGCACGCCGAGCTTTATGCTGATGCTCCGGGAGTCCTGGTAGTAGACGGCGTGGCCGCCGGGATACTCGAAGTAGGGCTCTCCCGAGGGATGACGGCGCACGGTGACGGAGTGCTCTTGAGCCAACTCCCCGACTTCAGAGCGTACCAGGTCTTCGGCGCTGGTCCCTTTCCAGTCACGGCCGTAGAATGGCAGGCCCATGCGGATCTTGTCGGGAGCCACCCTGGTCTCGGCGAACGTGAGGACTTCATCTATCCAACTGGGGGGAGCCGCGGGCCCGGCTTCGGAACCGTTCCAGTGGTAGTCGTAGAGCATTATCTTGAACTCGTCCGCGGCCCGGCCAAGACGCTTCCAGTCTTGGGCCCTGGCTCCGCTCCAGCCGCCCGGCTCCGAGGTCTTGGCGTGAACGGCGATGGCGAGCTTCTTGTCTCTGGCGTGCAGTCGAGAGGCTAGAGTCTCGACGAAGAGGGAGAACTCGTCGCGGTCTTCGGCCCGGAGTGACTCGTAATCGAGGTCCAGGCCATCGTATCCTTTGCTCACGACGAGATCCGTAAGCCTCTTCGCGTGGGCGGCGCGGGCCGCTTCGGTGGAGATCACGCGGTGAACCCGCTCCGGGTCGAACTCGTTGGAGATGAGCGGCATGACCGTAATGCCCTTCTCGCGGGCCAGCGAGAGCAATTTGGGATCCTCGGCCCACTCGTAGGAGGCCACGAAGCCATCCGCTTTCAGCTTGTACCAGAAGGGGTTGACCTCGTCTACCGTGGCGGCGTTCTCGGAAACAGATTGGTAGTCCGATGTCCCGGGGGTGCCCCATCCCGGGTACCATACGCTTACCTTATACCGGGGAGCGGCTTCGATGCCCGCAAGGTTGGTGTGAAGCCCGACAGCCGTTGCCACCGTCATGGTAATCGCCAATAAGAGTGTGCGCCGCATCGCTATTCCCTTCGCCAATTAGACTGTCGTAGGTTCTACTAACCTCTTCCCGTTATGCTGGGGTTATCGGCAGAACACCGAGAGACCTTTAGCGTTGGGGCTGTCTCCGGGGTCCGGCCTCTCATCCGCCGGCTTGTGCAGGCTGGCGTTCGCCGGTTGGTTCGGCGTTAGCGGCCTTGAGAATCGCGGATTAGCCTGGCGGCCTCGGTACGGTTGCGGACACCGAGAACTTTGTAGGCGGCGCGCAGGTGTTGTTTGACCGTGGATTCGGAGAGGTAGAGGTGTCTGGCTATCTCCGCGTTACTCAGACCTTTGGCGACGAGTTCTAGAGTCTGCTGCTGGCGCGGCTTGAGGACACCGCGCTCCGTGGATTCCCCTCTCGATGCCTCGGTCGCCAGGTACTCGACCAAGCCCCTCGGGACGACGACCTCTCCCTTCGCGGCGACCGAGATGGCACGAGCTATCTGATCCGGTTGCATCCCGGCGTGGACGAAGCCGCGAGCTCCGGCCTGCAAGGCTGCCCAAGCCAGTGAGAGTTCCTCGCGCATGCCCAGGATTACAATCGAAGCTTCCGGACTCGTTTCACGGAGGCGCTGCACGTTCTCGGATAGATCTTCTACGTCCTCAGCCCAGAGCACCACGACCCGGGAAGCGTCTGCTTTTTCGAACCCCCGACGGTGGTGCGGCAGGGTTTCTTCCAGCGCGCGGGCAAGGCCGGCGGTCAACAACGGGTAGGGGCATTCGATCCAGATGCCTGGGATTCGCCCGACTCTCTCCTCTTTGACAGGGCGAAGAACCGGTCGCAAGTTCCTAGCTTCCGCTACTTCGAACATGCCGATCCTCGTCTCCAACCGTTCATCCTTCGACTTCTCCATACTCACGTTATCGGTTACGCCAGCGGGAAACTTTAACCTGCCTCTGCCAACGAAAAGAGAGATCCTGGACGAACCTACATTGAGACGCCGAGCAGCCCTCGGGTGAACTGAAAGTCCGTGTTGCCCGCCTCGAAAAGCTTCGGCGTGTACTCACGCGAGGCCACCGCCGCAACAGAATCCAGTAGACGCTCTGCCCACCCGGAAGTGTCTCCTTCGAGAAGCACGTCCAGGTCGTCGGCGTGACGCTGGATGGTTTCGGCATCGGAGGAGGCTTGAAGTAGCGGGACCATGCGATGCGCCTGCAACGGATGTCCCGCCACATGAGCGAGCATCACCTCCACGCCAGTCGCCCCGAGCCCCGTCGCCGTCTCCACCCAGTGGCGGGTAGGCGCCTCCATGACGTGCAGCCCCGGTTTCTTAGCGGTCTGCCCGTATGCGAGGGTGTTCTTGAC
>JACDGB010000273.1 GCA_013815485.1 Rubrobacter sp. | reverse complement strand
AGGGATGCCCGCCTGCGAACTCGTCGCCTCGACCGAGCCGTGCGCCATGTGTCTGGGCGCGACACCGTGGTCCGGCGTGCGCGGTCTCCTGTGCGGTGCCCGCGACGAGGACGCCGGGGCCATAGGTTTCGACGAAGGCCCGAAACCGCCCCACTGGACCCGGAGGCTCGAAGAGCGCGGCATCACCGTCATCCAGGACGTGCTGCGCGAAGAGGCCGTCGCTGTGCTGCGAGAATACGCCGAAACCGGGGGTGAGATCTACAACTCCCGGCAGGGCGAAGGTCCGTCATGATTCTGGAAGTCGCCTGACACCTGAAACCTAGACAACAAGCTCCTTCGGGAACTCCGTGAGGTTGCGGCAACCATTTTCGGTGACGACGACGAGGTCTTCGATGCGGACACCGCCAAACGCCGGATCGTAGACGCCGGGCTCGACGGAGACGACGTCGCCCGGAATTAGCTCTTCGTCGGCGGTGGAGACGCGGGGGGATTCGTGGATCTCCAGTCCCACCCCATGCCCTGTGCCGTGGAAGAAACCCTCCGTGAGCGGTTTGCCTTCCTCCCGGTCGTGCTTGTCGGTCTTGTATCCCCGCTCGTGCAGGATGTCAGAGACTTTGCCATGCACGTCCTTGCCGTTGACGCCGGCCCGGATGGTGGCGAGCGCGGCCTGCTGGCTCTCCAGGACGGCATCGAACATAGCTTGCAACTCTTCGCCCGGCTCGCCCTTGACGAAGGTGCGGGTCATGTCCGAGTAGTAGCGGGTCGAGAGGTCCATCGGGAAGATGTCAACGATGATGGACTCCCCGGCTTTCAAGGGACCGTGGCCGCGTTCGTGCGGGTCGGCGCCCTGCGGGCCACCGGCGGCGATGGTACCGTCCGCCGCGCAGCCCCGGCGCAATAGCTCAACGTCTATCTCGACGCGTAGGATCTCGCTAGTCAGGATTTCGCCGCGCCATTGGAGGACGCCTCCCTCGCCGATCTCCGACTCCCGCAGGACTTCGACCGCGTGGGCGCAGGCTGTCTCGACTGCTCTTTGGGCTTTCTCGATGTGGGAGACTTCGCTGTCCGTCTTGTCGCGGCGCAGGCCGTCGAAGAGTTGGCGGTCGGGTGTAATCTCCAGTCCGTGGGCGCGCAGTGCGTCCGCATAAACGACGGCCATGCTAGCCGGCACGAGGATGGGAGAGTCGGAGGCGCCGAGCCTTTTTAGCAGGTTCGAGATCGCGGCTGCATAGGCTTTGGCGCCGCTCTTCAGCTCGCGGGCGAGACGGATGATCTCTAACTCCTCGTAGGAGAGCAGCTCGTCAACGGGCGCCTCCTTGCTGGCCCGTCCGTACTCCAGGGATGAGACGGCCAGGTATTTCTTCCCGTCCACGCGCAGGCAGACCACGGGGTCGGGCGCCAGGAACCCCGAGAGGTGGTAGGCGTCCGCGTCTTGTTGTGGCGCGCCAATTACGAGGAGATTTTGTCCTTCGTCCTTCATGCGTCTCCCTTCGTGAGGCCGGGTCATCTCTGGCGGCACATTCTACTATTGGCTGGAGGTCATGCGCGGCTGATACTCGGATATAATCCAGCCTCGATGCAGGAGCGTAGGGACATGCGGGGCCGGATCGAGAGCGCGCTGGACAAGGTGCGCCCGGCGATGCGCGCCGACGGAGGAGACGCCCGCATAGTGGACTGCGACGAGGACAAAGGCTCGGTCAGCATAGAGATGATCGGGGCTTGCAGTGGATGCCCACTCTCCCAACTCGACTTCGTCTACGCCATAGAGAGCCTCATCCGCCGCGAAGTCCCCGAGGTACGAGAGATCCTGGCAGTCTAGGCTTCGGGCATCAGGTTTTTCGGACGGCGGAAGCCGGCATGATGATCGGGCTTCTCGGCTTACAATCAGCCGTCGAGCAGGTGATGGTAGCTTTCGGGATGCTGGCTGAGGAAGTCTGCGAGGGACATCGGAGGATGGCCGGTCAACTCGCCCACGGCGCTGCTCACCACGTCGAGTTCGCCGTTCGCTATTGCCCTGTATGAAGTGACCCAGCCCTCCACCTCCCACTCGGGCGCGCCGTATTCCTTGCGCGACTCGTACGCCTCTTCGAGCGTCTCCGCATGATAGGAGACCTCGCGCCCTGTGATCAGGGAGAGCTCTTCGGCGAGCCGGTGGAATGTGATCGCTTCTGGGCCGGTCAGGTCGTATGTGAGTCCGTCGTGGCCTTCGCTGGTCAGGACCGCGACCGCCGCATCCGCGATGTCGTCGCGCGCCACCGCCGCCACGCGCCCCTCGCCAGCGGGGCCGCGGATGACGCCGTCCGAGCCCGCCATGCCTGGGAGAAAGTCCAGGTACATGCTATCGCGCAGGAACGTGAAGCCGGCGCCGGAGTTGCGTATGTGCTCCTCGGTATGCCAGTGGTCCCTGGCGAACGTGAAGGTGGCGTCGGGTGATGCTCCGAGGAAAGACAGGTACACGATGCGCTCGACGCCGGCCGCCACCGCCGCGTCCACGGCATCCCCGTGCTGCCGCGCCCGGTCATGGGCCTCGCCAGTCGAGACCATGAAGAACGTATTTGCGCCTTCCAGGGACCTCCGCATCGCCTCGGGATCTCCGTAAGAAGCCTCGGCGGCCTCCGCGCCCGGAAAGTCCGGAGCGCGGCTTGCGTCGCGTACGATCAGGCGCTGGCTATGCCCCAGGTCCGCAAGACGCGCTGCCACCCTTCCTCCCACGGCCCCGGTCGTGCCGGAGACCGCGAATGGAATATCCTTATCTCCCGGTATGCTCATGCTGGGAAGTTACCATGAAATAGCACGCTGGAACCGCTGCGTTCATAGAAGACCTGACACCTGTAGCCTGAAACCTATTGCCTCTCTTGATGCTCGGCGCGCAGGAGGCCAGGAGGCAACGCCTGGCGGGTGGCGGAGAGGGCTTCTATGGCGCGTTTGCGGGCGCGGCGCAGTTTGAGGCGCCGGAAGAGGGGAGCGTTCGGCGATTGCTCGTTCACGAGGTGGGTCAACGTGATCATGTCGTTCACGCACGCCCGGTAGCCCAGGGCGCACATTTGCAGGCGCATCTCGGAGCGTGGATCTTCCTGAAGGGCGCGCCGGATCTCGGCCGTCCGCTCGATGATGGAGTTGGAGATATCCTCTGGGGAGTCCGCTCGCGCGGGCTGGCTACGGTGGTGCGTGATCCTCTCCGGCGAGAGCCGCCACGCCCAGCGTGAGACTTTGTCCTTCCGGGAATACAGGAGGAGCGCGAGGATCACCGTCAGCGGGACCGCTGGCGCGAGCGTCCACGCTACAGGGGCCGGCGCGACGAGCAGCAGCAAGATCAAAGCCCCGGTCTCGACCGCCAGTATCAGCGCAATGAACCACTTGAACATCTCTTGACGCTACCTCTCACAATGAGTCTTGAAACTCACAGTCTAAGTTTCGTGTTGCAGTTTCGCAAGATGATTCTGCTCCGCCTGTATAATTCGCCCATGCGCGAAGCTCCGGAATTCGACCCGAAGCGCCCCGTCAGCGCCGCGCCAGTGATACGAGCCGTCCTCCTGGATCCACGCGGTTTCTACGGTGGCTTCTCCATGCAAGGTCCGGTGAAGGGACCCGCGCTCTTCGTCCTGCTCCTCGGCGTCGTCTCCGCTGTTCTGTACGTGGTGGCCGGTCTGCTCGTAGGCGCGCTCCTCGGCGGCTTGAGCCTGGGCACGATTGGCTTATCTGCGCTTCGAGCCGGGACCTTCGCTCTGCTATCGCCGGTATTGGTTGGGGTGGTGGCGGCGGTTTATCTGCTCTCCATAAGGACGTTTCAGGGACGAGTCTCGGACTTTCGAGAGGTCTACCGGATGCTGGCTTACG
>JACDGB010000272.1 GCA_013815485.1 Rubrobacter sp. | reverse complement strand
GGCTGGAGATCACCGTCGGTTCCAAAGAGTTCACCGAGCAATTGGTCCTCGGCCAGATCGCCATCCAGGCCCTCAAGGCCCGCGGGGCGACGGTAGAAGACCAGACCGGCCTGGCTTCGACGGATGCCGCCCGGCAGGCGTTGACTTCAGGGCAGATCGACGCCTACTGGGAGTACACGGGGACCGGCTGGCTCGTCCACCTGAACCACAATGAGCCTATCCCGAACCCCCAGAGGCAGTACGATGCCGTCGCCGAGGAAGACCTGTCGGAGAACCGGCTCCGGTGGCTAAAGCCCGCCCCGGCCAACAACGCCTACGCCATCGCGGTGCGTAGCGAGGCCGCCGGGGTCCTGGGCGTCACGAGTCTCTCGGAGCTGGCCGTGCTGACCGAGTTGCGCCCGGAGAACGCGACCCTGTGCGCCGAGAGTGAGTTCCTCGATCGCGAGCTCGACGGCCTGCCGGGGATGGAGGAAGCCTACGATTTTCAGTTCCCGGAAGACAACATCGTCGAGATGGATGCGGGGCAGATCTACCAGGTCATAGATGAGGGCGAGGAGTGCATTTTCGGCGAGGTGTTCGAGACCGACGGACGCATCGAGGCGTTCGACCTGACACTCCTGAAAGACGACGAGAACTTCCTCCCGATCTACAACCCGTCTCTCAACATCCGCGAGGAAATCATGGACGATTATCCAGGGATCGCGGAAGTCTTAACCCCCATCTCCAGGAAGCTGGACAACGAGACCTTGCGGGAACTGAACGCGGCCGTGGATGTGGACGGAGAGCGCCCAGAAGACGTCGCCCGGCAGTTCTTGAGGGAGAACGGGCTCCTCTAAAGATCCTCTAAAGAGGGACGCTACGACGTTCCCAGGCCGGCTCCCGCTGTCCTCATCTCGATCTATCCCCGATCTCGATGCGGCTGGGCTCTGCCGCGGCGACGGCGCCGCCCCGGATGGTGATCTCCATCCGGCCATTCTCGAAGTCGGCGCGTATGTTGCTCTCGTCCACGCCTTCGGGCAAAGTAATGTTCCGCCTGAAAGCGCCGTAGTAGAGCTCCCTGACGTAGAAATTCACTCCTTCCTCATCCGGCTCGCTCATGCGTTCCCCGGCGATGGTCAGCACGCCGCTAGCGAACGTGATGTCCACGTCCTCCCGTCTCACGCCCGAGAGTGAGATCTGGATCACCAGGTCGCTACCCCTCGTGAATATGTTGGCGCTCGGAATCCAGGCGGTCGCGTGGGTCCTCTGCCGATCCTCCTGCCCGGTTTCGTGGCCGGTTTTCCCCAGGTCGCGCATCCGGGTCATCTCGCTCATCACGTCCACGATTCCCCGAAATGGGTTGTTCGGCGTTCTATCCATTTTTTCCTCCTATCCGGGGGGGGTCGGGTTGGGATTCGACCGCGCCTGCGCGGCGGGTGAAAGCCGGATCGTCGCCTCTTTCCTACGCTCTTCACGGTAATCCGCCGCAATGGTCTTGTACAGGCCGTAGCACATGGGGACCATGAGTATCCCGAACGGCGTGGCGGCCAGGATCGCCCCGTTCGTGAGCCCGGTGAGCGCCGTGGCCCCGCCGCCCCCGACCACGAGCAACACCGCCGCGATCGCCGCCATTATTATCCCCCAGGTTAGCTTGACCACGAGCCTCGGTTCCAGGGCGCCGCCGGAAGACATGCTGCCCAGCACGACGGTCCCCGCGTCCGCCCCGGCGACGAAGAAGATAAAGATCAGGAAGAGCGCCAACAGCGACGTGATCAGGGCAAGCGGGTACGCGTCGAGGAACTCGAAGAGCGCGACGGCCGCGCCGCCATTCAGGACGGAGTTGTAGAGTTGCCCGTTGGTCTGGTTGTCGAGCCTGATGCCCGCCGACCCGAACACGGCGAACCAAATCATGGAAAATATGCTCGGGCCGAGCATCACCCCGATGATGAACTCCCGGATGGTGCGTCCGCGGGAGATGCGGGCGATGAAGGCGCCCACGTACGGTCCCCAGGCGATCCACGTCGCCCAGAAGAAGATGGTCCAACTGCTGAGCCACGCCTGCTCTTCCTGGTCGAAGGCGCTCACGTTCAGGCTCCGGGGGACGAGGTTGATCAGGTACCCTCCGATCTCCTGCGTGAAGGTGTTGAGCTGGAGGAGCGTCGGCCCGACGACGATGAAATAGCCGAGCAGGAGGACGGCCAGGTACATACTCCCCTGGCTGAGGTAGTTGATCCCCTTTTCGAGCGGCGTCGAGGCCGAGAGCATGTAGGCGACCGCGGTGACGGCGATGATGATCAGCAGCAGGGCGATAGTGCTCGGGACGCCGAAAACCGCGTTGAGCCCCGCGGCGATCTGGAGGGTGCCGAGCCCCAGTGAGACGGCGACGCCGAACAAAGTGGCGATGATCGAGATGACGTCTATGGCCTGCCCGATGGGACCGTCCACGCGGTCGCCGATCAAGGGCCTGAAGACCATGCTGATCCGCAGGCTCGACACACCCTTACGGAAGCTGAAGTACGCGACGGCGACGCCGATGGTGGCGTACATCGCCCACGGGTGCAGCGTCCAGTGGAAGAACGCGGTCTGCATGGCCAGGCTGGCGGCATCCGGCGTGCGCGCCTCCGCCAGACCGAGGGGCGGGTCGTTGTAGTGGAAGACGGGCTCGGCGACGCCCCAGAAGACGATGCCGATCCCCATCCCCGCCTGAAATAGCATGGCGAACCACGCGAAGTAGCCGAACTCGGGTTCGTCGTCCGGTTGGCCGAGCTTGATCTTGCCGTAGCGCGAGAAGGCCAGGTAGATGGCGAAACCGAGGAAGAAGGTCGTTATGAGCATGTACAGCCAACCGAGACCCTCGGTGATCCAGCCAACTATCGTCCCGGTCGTGCTGGTGAAGTTGTCCGTGAAGAGCACGCCCCACAAGACGAACGCCGCCGAGATGGCGACCGGAACCCAGAACACGGTCCCGAACTCCCGAGCTTGCTCGGGCTGAGATGCGTCCCTATCTGTTTGCTGGTCTGACATTCGTGACGCTCCCTTTCCCCCGAGTGTCTCCGCCGCACCAGACGGTAATGGCGTAATGTTAACGGCTCTTTCGCCACGCCGCAAGTAACCGCCGGTCTCGCCGCGCTCGTCCGCGCGGCGCTCGATCTCCGCCAAACCCTGGCTGGTGCCGACCACCCGCACCTCGTCGCCGGGAGCGATCGAGCTCTCCGGTTCCGGAAACGCCGTCCCGGCCACCGCCAGCACGCGCGCCTGGCACGCATCTTCGAGGGTCCTCACGTCGGTCGTCCGCTCGGCGGTCAGGTCTACGATCTGCAAGATCTCAGAGCCGATGGGAACCACGGCCACGGCCCGGTGCCCGAGGATGGCGGTGACGAAGGCGGGGGCGGCGAGCGTTGTCACGCTGCGCGAGAAGTAGATGCCGGCGGCCCGCTCCACGCGCGTCGCGAGACCATGATCGAACAGGTGCAGCACCACCCGCAGGCGGGGAGCCCGCGCCCGGGCCAGCAGCGCGCACTGGAGGTTGGCCTCATCGTCGTCCGTCACCGCCATGAGCGCCCGCGCCGACTCCAGCCGAAGACCGTCGAGCGACTCCTCCGACCCCGGGTCACCCACGATGAAAGGGACGCGCAGCCGTCTGAGGAGCGCCATCTCGCGAGCGTCATCGTCGGGCCCGACGACAACGCATGGGACCCCGGCCTCGACGAGAACCTCGATGATGCGGCTGCTAATCCTCCCGATGCCGCAGACAATGACGTGGTCGCGCCTGGGCAGCGGCTGCTGGCCGAGCGCCCGAGCGAGCCGGGCACCGACGATGGCGTCGGTGACCAGCCCGAAGACGAGCGCGAGCGTGAGCGC
>JACDGB010000271.1 GCA_013815485.1 Rubrobacter sp. | reverse complement strand
CGAAGTGATCAACCATCCTCCGTATCAAGGCGCGAGAGGAGTTTTCCTCGGAAATCTCCATAATCCAACCGGTTAGCGGGGGGACATGCGTATTGCGCCGTCGAGGCGGATGACTTCGCCGTTGAGCATCCGGTTCTCGACGATGTGCCGCGCCAATGCGGCGTACTCTTCTGGCTTGCCGAGGCGAGAGGGAAAGGGAACCTGTTCGCCGAGTGATTCGCGGGCTTCTTGGGGGAGACCGGCCATCATCGGGGTGTCGAAGATGCCGGGGGCGATGGTGACGACCCGGATGCCGTGGCGGGACAGCTCGCGGGCGAGGGGCAGGGTCATGGCGGCGACGCCACCTTTTGAGGCGGCGTAGGCGGACTGGCCGATCTGACCTTCGAACGCCGCCACCGACGCAGTGTTGACGATGACGCCACGCTCCCCATCATCCCCAGCCTCGTTCCCCGTCATGGCCTCAGCCGCCAACCGGACGACGTTGAACGTGCCAATGAGGTTGACGTGAATGACCTTCGCAAAGGACTCCAGCGAGTGCGGTCCTTCCCGACCAAGCACCCGCTCCGCGATGGCGACGCCAGCGCAGTTGACGACGCCGCGCAACTCGCCAAACGCTTCGAGAGCCACGGCCACGGCGGCCTTCACGCTCTCCTCCTCAGTCACGTCGGTCTGTACGAAACGGATGTCGTCGCCCGCCTCGTCCCCGAGGTCGGCGGCCACGACGTTCGCGCCTTCGTTGGCGAGCAGGCGGGCGGTCGCGGCGCCGAGGCCCGAGCCACCGCCGGTTACGAGGAAGGTGCGTCCTTGAATGTTCATCAAGCCTCCTGTCCGTCAGCGACCATGAGCGTGACGTGGCTTGGACGGTCGGGGTCATGGAAGATGGTTTGCCTTGCGACTTGGGTGCGGGCGGAGTTCATGCTGCTCTCTCCGGTGTTCGGGTTGCGGTCCCAGCGGGGGAAGGAGCTGGAGGTGATATCAACCCGGATGCGATGTCCGGCGAGGAAGGTGATGCCGGTGGCCCACAGGTCCACGGCGTATTCGTACACTTCGCCGGGCACGATGGGGCTCGGGGCCGTGGGGGAGATGATGCCGGGGGCGGGGTAGCTCTCGCGGGCGCCGGCGCGGAGGACCCCATCCGCGACCCCGATGGCCCGCCCGTCCGGGTACACGTCCACGAGCCGGACGACGAAGTCCGTGTCCGGCGCGGATGAGGCCGCGAACAGCGTGGCGTGGACGGCCCCGATGACAGTGTAATTTTCCCGGAGAACTTCGCTCGTGTACACGAGAACATCGGAACGCCCCTCGACTTCCCGCTGGTCGCACGCGCCAGGGCGGTGGATGTCCGCCAGCAGGCTCGGCCCTCCAATGGTCGGCACTGGGTCACGGGGATCGTAGTCGTACTCGTCCGGCGACTCCGCGCCTGGGGTATCTTGGGAGAGCGAATAACCGCTCCCGAGATACCAGCTTTCCTCGCGCGAGCCGGGGACGGGCCACTCTTCGTAGCCGCGCCAGCGGTTTTCGCCCATGACGAATATTTCCACCGGCGGACGGTTTGCCAGAGCTTCTTCGTCGTCCTTGAGCGTCGCGTCGAACCAGCGGAGGTGACGTTCCGTGAAGTCTCCATCCGCGTTTATGAAGCCGCCGGTGCTCGTCATGCCGAAGTCGAGGTCGCCGAAGGTGGTTCCGAAGCCCGCGTGGGTCCACGGCCCGACGAGCAGGCGCGGCGGACGCATCCCAGCCTCCTCGGAGTGCGCCTTCATCGCTTCGTATTGTCTCAATGTCTCGCCGATGAAGCAGTCGTGCCAGCCCCCGATGTGGAAGGTGGGGGCTTCTATCCTGTCGTATTTTCCGTCTATGTTCAGGTGGTCCCAGATGGGATCTTCCACGCCGCGCCCCAGGCCGGAAGCCGCAGTCAATCCGCCGGGGTCTGGGAGGTCGGAGAGCGGGAGCGCGTCGTAGCCGCCTCCGGCCAGGAGCTCATTCACTATCCCGATGACTTCCAGGAGCTTCTCGTTGAGTTTCTCCGGGTCCGTGGCGTACTTGCGGAAGATCTCGTGCGGCGCGATGGCGCCCTGGGTCCATAACTGGATGAGGCCGAGTTCCTGGGCGCCGCCGCGGAGGCTCGCGCCGTTCAGGTGGTTGCCCCACGTCTGTCCTGGCACCATGCTCATCAGAGACGGTGGGCGCGTGGTGGCTGCGTGCCACTGCGTCTTCCCGAAGTACGAGAGGCCCCACATGCCCACTTTGCCGTTGGAGCCGGGGAGCTTCGCGGCCCACTCGACGCTGTCGTGGCCGTCATCCATCTCCTGCGGGAAAGAGGCGAACTCGCCTTCTGAGGCGAAGCGGCCGCGCACGTCCTGCACGACGACGATGTAGCCGCGGCGGGCGGCCCGCGCCGGGTCGAAGTAGGTGAAGTCGCGCGGCTGGTCCTTGCCGTACGGCAGCCGGGTCAGCAGGACCGGGTACTCGCCATCGTCCGCGGGGCGGTATACGTTCGCCATCAGGGTCGTGCCGTCGCGCATGGTGGCAGGGACGTTCGTCTGGACGGTGATCTCCTCGATGCGATTCATCTGCTCCCTTCCGGATAAGTTCGCGTTTCGCGCAGCGAACCTGACGGGCCACTCACGCGCTACGTGGCCGGGATGCCGGTCACGGTTCCGGGCACTGCATGGTTGAGCGAAGCGACTGCTTCTTCCATAAGGGGTGCGAGGTCCTCGTAGGAGTTGCTCTTCGCGCGCAGCAGCACGACCGTGAGTTCGAGGCCGGTTAGGTTCTGTTGGTGCGGAATGCCCTTGTCCGTGGTGAGAATGGCGTCGAACTCCATCTCCGCGAGCCGAAGCAACTCGCCGTTGCGTTTGCCGCTCCATCCGCGTTCGGGGATGGTCATCACATCGAAGCCATCGTGGAAGAACCGCTTCAAGCGACGGTTCAGGTTCTCATCGAAGAGTATTCGCATCCGGCCTGCCGAGGGCTGCCTCGAAAGTCATCTCCAGGTAGCCTTCGGCCTGCTCGCGATCCACGCTCGGGAACCCTTCGAGGAAGTCGTCCACCGAGTGACCGGCCTTCAGGTGGTCCACGAAGGTCCGCACCTCTACCCTCGTTCCGGCGAACACGGGCTCGCCGCTCATCACCTCCGGGTCACATGAGACGATGCTCTCTCCCTTCATCCAGCACCCTCCTCGTTCGCTATTGACGGCTCCGCGGCCACGGCTGCATTCTATCCTTTCGAGTCTCCGTCACCCATTCAATGTGGAGGTTATGCGCCGGCGCGTCTCCGGATCAAAGCCAGTACAGCCACGAGGGACATCGCCAACGTGACGGAAATGGCGATGGATGCGGCGCGTAATCCTCGTATCCTGCCTTTCATCTCCGCAGTGTCGTTGACGTGAGGAAAGGTTCGTCCGGCTCTTCAGCCCCGAGAAACCCGCACAGCGGTCCCCAACCATCCTTGACCTCGTAGACGAGCAGCCTATCCGCGGGAACACGTTGCCTGACCTGTTCGGTGTGTTGCTCGAAGACCCCGATGGCGTAGTCCCTGTCTTCGAAGCGTCCGTCGAAGGTGCCTTGCCAGATATTTTCGTCCGCCAGGTTGACTTGTCTGGACGCGCCGGAAACGAATAGCCTGAAGAGCGCGTAGCCGATGCTGTAGAGGGGTGAGCGGGGGATGACCACGCTCAGTTCGTAGATGGTGTTCCGCACGCTTTCGTACCAGCGCTCGGGGTCGCGGACGGTCAGGATCACCTTCGCCTCCGGATGCCTTTCCATCAGCTCTTCGTAGAACGTGCATGCCGGCCAGTCCACAGCCGCCTCGTAGCCGCCGAGGACGCCGTCCCAATCCACCGG
>JACDGB010000037.1 GCA_013815485.1 Rubrobacter sp. | reverse complement strand
GGCTACCAGGATCGCGGCGAAGGTGACGGCCTACACCTACGGCTGCTACGTCAACCGGCTGCTGGGTCGTCCGCAGGGACGCATCAAGGAGCTGTGGGCCTGACATCCTCGCAACACTCATCTAGGGCCTCCGCAATCTGGAGCGCCACCTCTCTATCGTGGCTTCCGGGGAAAGACGCCCCTCGTCGGCGAGATAATCTTTCAGGCTGCCGCCGGACAGGTACTCCATCGCCATGTAGTATGCGCCGTCCTCCGACGTTCCCTGGTCGAAGACGGAGACGATGTTGGGGTGCGAGAGGGTGGCCATGCTCTGGGCCTCGCGCCGGAACCGCTCGACGATCTCCCCGTCGTGGGCGTAGCGTTCGTTGAGCACCTTGAGGGCAACCTCTCGCCCGAGCACCTCGTCGCGGGCCAGGAAGACCTCTGCCATGCCGCCTTCACCCAGCGGTTCGATGACGCTGTACCGGCCGTCTACCCTACCCCGGCGCACTATGTCCAAATCGAGACTCCTTCTTTCGCCCGTGCCGACCCCGAACCAGCGTAACGCTATTGTGCAAAGTATGTTTAGCGCAACCTATCCCTTTCACAGTAATGGCGCACACACCGGGATCGGGGAGGATCCCACCTCCGTTCTACGCTCCGTAGGGCGCAAAACCCATTACCGGGAGATGATAGGCTCATACTCACTGTTTGCGATGTAGGACGAAGGAGGCTCCGATGAAGGTACTGGTAACGGGCTCGGGTGGTAAGGTCGGGAGGGCAACGGTAGCGGTGCTTGCGGAGGCGGGCCACGAGGTGCGGGCGACGGATCTGTTCCCGCCGGTGTTCGAGCGCCCGGATGACAATGCTCCCGAGTACATCCAGGCGGACGTGACGGACGCTGGCGATATGTTCGCCGTGGTTCGGGGGATGGACGCCGTTGTCCACGCGGCGGCGCTGCCGGAACCGACGCGGAACCCGCCGCACGTAGTGTTCCATAACAACCTGATGGGCGTCTTCAACACGTTGGAAGCGGCGATCCGCTTCGGCGTAAAGCGGTTCGTCAATATCTCCAGCGAGACCGTTCCGGGCTTCTTTTTCCCAGAAAGGGACTTTCTGCCGGATTACGTGCCGGTTGACGAAGAACATCCCATTCGTCCACAAGACCCGTATGCGACCGCCAAGCATTTCGGGGAGCAGTTGATGGACGCGGCTGTGCGTCGCTCGGACATCCGGTGCATCTCGATACGTCCATGCTGGGTGCAGCACGAGGGCAACTACGAGCGCAATTTGGGGCCGCAGGTGCGCGACGCCTCGGAGCTTTCTCCCAATTTCTGGAGTTACATAGACGTGTATGATCTGGCCGATGGGATCACGCTCGCCGCTGAATCGGACCTTCCCGGCCACGAGGTCTTCTACATCGCCTCCCCGGACAACGTGGGCAGCCGCCCGTTCGAGGAAACCGTGCGCCAATACTACGGCGACAAAGTAGAGGTAAAGAAGCCACTATCGCGCGAGGACGCTTCGGGCATCTCCTGCGCGAAAGCGGAGCGGATGCTCGGCTACACGCCCAAGCGGTCGTGGAAGGATTACCTGGACGAGAACGGCCACGCCAAGCCGAGCGTGAAAGGGCTCTTCGCCGGTTGATGAGGCGTCTTGCCGGGAGTCGAAAAGCGAGACCTCGACTCCCGACACCGGCGTAGCGGCCTCTTCACCAGGGCTGACCGCTAAAACTAGCGTTCCTCGAAGGGGTTGTGGACGGATTCCTGGGACGAGGACTCCACTGTGATGACGCGGTACCCGGCCTCTTGCAGGGTATTCACTATGCCGACGGGTTTGCCGGTCTCCAGGCGCAGCACGATCGAGCGGTAGGTCTCGCGGCTCGCGGGCGCGACGAAGACGCCGGCGATGTTGACTTTGAGGTTCCGGATCACATCTGTCAGGTTCGCCAGTTGGCCCGGTTCATTAGGGACTTCGACCTCGACCCAGCTCCCGAACCCGTGCGCCCCGACGAGATCCATGAGAGCGCGCATCATGTCCGAGGAGGTGACGATGCCGACCAGCTCGCCCTCGTCCACCACGGGAAGGCAGCCGATCTTGCGAGTGTATATCTCGCGGGCCGCGTGGTCTATGGTGTCGAAGGGGCTGATGGTGACCGGGCTTCGGGTCATCATGTCCCCGACACGCACCCATTGCAGCGTGGCCGCGTCGCGGTTGTCTCGGGACGACGGGCTCACGTCGCGAAGGTCGCGGTCGGAGACCATCCCGGCGAGTCGCCCATCTTGCACGACCGGGATGTGGCGTATCCGATGCTCCCGGCAGAGGGACCACGCCTCAGCCGCGCTCGCCTCCGGTCCCAACGTGATGACTTCTCGCGTCATGGAATCTCTCACCCGCAGCATCTAAATCCTCCTGACTCGCCCATCGAAACTCCGGCTCAACGGCAGCTTAACATCCACCCGCGCACCGCGCCCGGATCTCCGAATGAAGCGGCGTTGTCTAGCCGACGATGGGGCCATCGGTGTGTTGCTTGCCGCCTGGGGGGACAAGCTCATAGAGGACGCCTTGCTCCACGCGAACTATGCCGATACCGGCGTCGCGGAGGTTGCTCGGGCCGGCGCTCTCCTGATCCAGGATGTATACGGGACCCTCTTTGGCGGTTTCCTTCACGGTGCTAACGCCCGTATAGTCGTTGGTGCCGTAGCGAAGGTTGGTGTCCACGTTGTCTATGTCGTCGGGCCACACGATGTCGGTGAAGCGCTGGCGAGACGGGTACCACGGGTCTATGATCCTCAGATCCCGCCTCCGCTCCTCGACGAGAACCATGTACCAAAGGGTGCTCCGGTGGTGCAAGATGGTGGAGTTCGGCAGAGCATCCTCGGCCACGGTCTCGATGATCTCGCGCCCCCGGTAATCCTCGCTCCGGTCGTTCGCGCTAAAGGAGGATGGCGCGCCCAGGACCGGCACCATCAGCAGCGCCACCGACGCCATGACCAGTATCGCCGTGCCGACAGGCCGCGACAATCGCCCGGCTAGGTCCTCCGCCGTCTGGGATAGGGCGCCAACGCCGACGGCCAGCATCAAGGAGATCATCATGTAGGTTGGGATGAAATACAGGAGGGCGTCGTAGATGCGGTACTCGATGCCGTAGATCAGCCATCCCAGGTAGAGGAAGCCGAGGAACACAGCGGCGGCCCGGTCGCGGAAAAGCATGTACGAGAAGCCCACCATCGCGATCATCACGAGGACCCAGTGAAGGTTCTCGAAGAGGTGACCCCCGTAGAAGATCAACCTGCCCGGTATCTCCGTCGGCCCATAGGCGAACATGTTTCCCTGATGCCCGGAGCCGCTCACCAGATACCAGAAACGGTCGAAGTTCGTCGGGTCTCCCTCGTTCATCGGCGGGTCCATCATGGCCCGAAGCGGCAAATACAGGTAGGGAACGAGGCCCAGAATGAACAGTCCCGCGCCTTTTAGCGCGAGCTTCCAGTCGAGGAGACGGCTCCGGTCCACGGTGCCCACGAACAGGAACGCGGCAGGCAGCACCAGCCCGCTGGTGACGTGGTTGGTCATGGCGAAGCCCATCAGGAACGAGGCGAGGAGGAGGTAGCGGTCCCCGCGGCCTTCGCGCCAGAGAAGGAGGCAGACTATGGGGCACATGATCAGGAACGCATTCAACGTATATACCTCGGCGATCACCGCCTGGCTCCACAGCGTGGTCCCGACCCCGAACGCCAATGCGCCCACGGCAGCCGCCACCACCCGGCCACTCAACAACAACCCGGCCCGGTACACGAGCAACACGGCCCCAGCCGCGTACGCGGCGGAGGCGAGGTTGGTCCGGTACGCCGGGTCTCCAAACGGAAGATAAGTAAACAGATGCGTCAGCATGGCCCACGTAGGCTCCCCCGTCCCGCCAGGGATGCCGAGCACGATAGCCTGCGTCGAAAGCATCGCCGAGTCAAGCAGAATGGGCCGGTCGTAGTAGAGGATGGTCGGCGCCAAGGTCAACAAATACAACACGAAGACGAGCAGCGTCACCCCCGCGCCAGCCAGCAACGCAAGACGAGTGCCGAGACGCGCTTCATGGCGCCGGGTTTTGTCTCGCGGAACCTTATCTATCGGGACCGTCTCCACGGGCAAAGAGCGTACCACAGTGCGAGGCTCACAAGCCACCGGGAGACGAGCCGGCGTTGTCTCCAGACCCGTCCGGCAGTCCCGACTATCGCGCGGAGCTTGCGCTCCTCGTCCTCGACGGAGATGGCGTTGCCAAGCACGCAGGTCGAGAAACCGCGCTGCGAGCCTCCAGTTTCTTGGGCGTCTCCTAGTGGAGCGTCCCAAGTACATCCAACCTAAGGCAACGAGCAAAACCTTGCCCATTTGAGATCATGTAAGCATGAGAGCCTGCTCTGAAGACCTACGCTGCGGCGTAGAGCGCGGCCAAATGGCCCGGCCACCGTGGCGTGGCGGGCGTCAGGGGGTCGGCGCGCACAGTCGCCGGGCCGCCTCGACGATCGCTGCGCGGTGGACGGCGAGGCGCTCGGAAGAGTACGGGTCGGCACTGTCGGCGGCGAGCAGATCCTCGGGGCTGATGAGCCAGCTCGAGGCCAGTCCCTGGACCAGCACGAGCAAGTCCGTCGGAGGCAGCCCGCTCGCCATGAGGCCGCTCCGCCCGCCGCTCCCACGAGTCATTGCCTCGATCTTCCGGGCGTAGACGTCGCCCACGTTCGGCCCGGCGGCGGGGCGTTCGAGATGGCGCCACATACTCATCCTCAGCGCTTCGGGATGGTCCAGCAGGTAGTCGAACATCCTGCCGGCATACCCGGGCAAATCCTCCTCGGTCAGCGGGACGGCCTCGACTAGGTCGGTGATCACCCGATGCAGGGCGGCGGTGAACAACCCCTCTTTGCTCTCGTAGTACACGTAAATAGAGCGCTTGTTCGCCTCGGCGGCCTCAGCGATGCGATCGATGCGAGCACCGGCCAACCCGGACGCGGCGAACTCGTCGATCGCCGCGTCCAGTATCCGATTCCGAGTCGCCGCAGAGTCACGAACCATAGCCCAAGCATAGCATAAGTAACCAGTTATTGACAAAACCCACAACGACTGTATACTCGTAACCATCCGGTTACTTACCGGCGACATCCACGCCCGAAAGGACCTTTCATGGGAACACGGCTCGCGGGCAAGACGGCGCTCGTCACGGGCGCCACCAGCAACATCGGACGTGCGATCGCCACGGCGTTCGCCGTCGAGGGCGCGCACGTCGTCGTCACGTGACGAAGCCAGGATCGAGGCGCCGAAGTCATCGACGAGAACCGGGCGGCCGGTGGCCGGGGGGACTTCGTGCAGGCCAACCTCGACGGCTCCGTCAAAGCGTCGCATGGGCTGGCCGCCGAGGCCACCCGAGTGCTTGGCGGACGCATCGACGTACTCGTCAACAACGCTGGCATCTTCCCGCCGAACACCACGCCCGACACCGACGAGGCGCTCCTCGACCGGGTCTACGCGGTCAACGTCAAGGCGCCGTTCCTGCTCACCGGCGTGATCGCGCCGCAGATGGCCGCACGCGGGCAGGGGGCGATCATCAACCTCGGCTCGTGGCTGGCGCGGCTGGGCATCCCCGGAGCAACGGCCTACAACGACACCAAGGACGCGATGGAGACGCTCACCCGCGACTGGGCGGCGGAGTTCGGACCCGCCGGCGTGCGCGTGAACGCGATCGCTCCGGGCGTCATCCAGAACCCGACGTTCGGGGGCGCGCCCGAGGGCGCGCATTTCGCGATGAACGGCACGCTGGTCGGCACCAGCGGCCCGCCGGAGGCGATCGCGCACGCCGCCGTCTACCTCGCCAGCGACGAGGCGACCTTCGTGCATGGGAGCGTCATCGACGTGGATGGCGGCCGCGGCAGCGTCGCGTTCGTGAGCTTCGGCTGAGAGATGGGTGACGGGCTGGAGACCATTCGCCGCGCCCAAGCCGTTCAACCGGTGTCGGTGCTGCAAACCGAGCACTCGCTGTTCGAGCGCGACGAACGCGCCGGCCAGCGCCTCTTATGCAGCTACATCGCAAGGGCGGTCGTGAGCGAAAGAAAACTCGCGCTGCTTCGAGAGCACGGCGGCCCGCTGGCCCTCATCCCTTGCCTGCCCAGGAAAGTGACCTACAACCGAACCCCCGACCGCCCACGAACGGCGGCAACCTCGCACCGGAATAGGAGAACCCCATGACCAGCCCCACGAACCGCATCACGACGCCCTTCGGCGACGACTCCACCGCCGCGGAGGTGTTGGAGGGACTTGACCTGTCAGGTAGGCGGATGATCGTCACTGGCGCCTCCTCGGGCATCGGGGTCGAAACCGCCCGGGCGCTGGTCGGCGCAGGGGCGGAAGTGACACTGGCCGTCCGCAACACTGGCGCCGGCGAACGCACGGCGGACGATATCGCGACGACGGGCAACGCGCGCCCGTGTGTCGCACGCCTCGACCTCGCCGACCAATCTTCCGTCGCGGCCTTCGTCGCCTCCTGGGAAGGTCCGCTGCGCGTCCTCGTCAACAACGCAGGCGTCATGATGCTGCCCGAGCTCACGCGCACCCCGGAAGGGTGGGAGATGCAGTTCGCCACCAACCACCTCGGCCACTTCGCCCTCGCCACCGGCCTGCACGACGCGCTCGCCGCCGGTGGCGCTGAAGGAGGTGCACGGATCGTCTCTGTCAGTTCCAGCGGGCATGGGGCCTCCCCGGTCGTCTTCGACGACATCAACTTCGAGCGGCGCGGATACGATCCGTCGCTCGCCTACGGCCAGTCCAAGACGGCTAACGCGCTCTTCGCCGTCGGGGTGACGCGCCGCTGGGCATCCGACGGCATCCTCGCCAACTCGCTGATGCCGGGCGGGATCTGGACGAACCTCCAGCGTCACTGGGATCCGGCCGTTCTCGCCAGCACGAAGCAGATGGTCAAGGACGCCGGCATGGAAGCCAAGACGCCGGAGCAGGGCGCGGCCACGTCCGTGCTGCTTGCGGCCTCCCCGCTGGTCGAGGGCGTCGGCGGACGCTACTTCGAGGACTGTCACGAGGCGGAGGTCGTCCCGGCCATCGTCAACGGCGTCTACGGGGTACGTGACTACGCGCTGGACCCCGAAGCCGCCGACCGGCTCTGGGACGAGTCCTTGCGCTTCCTGGGGTAACCGGTAGGGTCGCGGCGTTGCGCTATCGAACCCCGGTCGTGCTCCGGCGTGTAATCGTCCTACAGCCGACGAGAAGCCGCCAACAGGGGAGCCAATCGGTTTCAATATCTGTCAGAGAAGCCAACACGGTGAAGCGCGGATAATGTACCGGACGGCTCTTGAAGCGTCCAAGCCAACGGCGGACAAATCGGCGAGGATGCTCAAATGCTCAAAGATCGTTCTGAGAAAGAGGAGACGAACATGCGGGAGCAAGACTCGCTACAGGAGCGGAACCTGGCGCTCATGCGCAGGTTCTACGAGGCTAGAGCCAACAAGGATCTGGAGAGGATCATGGAGTGCCTGACCGAGGATGTCGTCTGGCGTTATCCGGGACGCAACGTTCTCTCCCGGGAGTACCGGGGCAAAGAGGACGTTGCGAGCTTCTTTCGGAGCCTGCGGGAGCTCACTGGGGATGACTTCTCGTCGAAGGTCGAGCGCATCCTGGTCGACGAGAACGTGGCTCTGGTGTATGAGCACCCGAGCGGCACCATGAAGGGGCGAAGTCTGGAGTGGGAAACCGTGCTCGTGTTCAACCTCCGCGACGGCGGGATCGCCGAGGGCAAGGCTTTCCAGCACACCCAGTACGAACTCGACGAATAGTGGAACTCGTAAGCCCAGTGCATCCTGACGCCTTTTTCAAGCCGCCGTGTCGCCCCCGTCCTCATGGACGACTCCGTCTTCAGGTCCCGCTTTCTCTGAAAAGCTTCTCTCGGTTCAGAGGGTCGTGGGGCAGGCATGGGACAAGAGATGAAATCGTCGGGTCCACGGCGTAAAATCAGGGTCATGAGTGACCATCTGTCCAAGCGTTTGAACGAGATGGACGACCTGCGCGACATGGGCCGCTTTCCGCCGTCCGTTCACGCGGGCGCCACCGCCAACGTGCTGCTCACTATCTTGCTTACGTATGTGCTCCGAGGTCGCCGCGAAGGGCCATTGACGCTACCGGCATGGGCTGGAGGGGTGATCTGCGCGAACATCCTGCCGGTGATCCTGCTGCGCTCGCGCATGGATGAGGATACCCACTACCCCAGGCTCCCGCAGATGAGCTTCCTCGGCGACCAGCACAAGTTCGCAAGCTGGGTCTACGCCGTGGCTTCGGCGAACATGCTCGTTTGGATAGTGCTTTCCTGGAGCGTTTTTTCGCATCGGCGCGACCGGAGAACGCTCGGTGCAATGCTACTTCTCGCCTTCTTTTGCACGTTTTTTCCGGTCTGGATCCGGCCGTTCCGCCGCCAGTAGGTACGAGAGGCTTCGAGTGGTCGCGGGACGTAGTGTTCGCCGTGATATTGACTCCGCCAGCCCCGTCCGACTTGGAGTAGGGACGATGAGTGCTCGGAACCAAACTCGTCACAGCCAGCGCTACAGATATCCGTCCGTCGCGCGAAGGGTAAAAGGACGCCCACGACCGTGGTCTGATCCGCGACTGATCGGTCTCACGATGTAGAGCCACGCGGCGTGATGCAATCTACATCGCACGCTCCGAAAGCAGATCAAAAGCTTTGTCGCCACGCCCAAAGATGAGCTGACGAAGCCGCGCATGGCCTGGATCATTGCTTGGAATGCGGCCCGGTGATAACGTTGCCGACGATTATGACCGGTACATTCATGCCAGGAGTCGGCAGGAGGGTCACCCTACGAGACGTTGCCCTTGAGGCGGGGGTCTCGATCAAGACGGTCTCCCGAGTCGTGAACGGGGAACCCGCCGTGAACCAGGCGACGGCGGTTCGGGTGGCGGGGGTAGTGGAGAGGCTGGGCTACCGGCCGAACGAACTGGCCCGCGACCTCAAGGGACAGCGCTCCCGCACGATCGGGTTGGTAATCTCCGACATCTCGAATCCTTTCATGGCCTCTTGCGCCCAGGATGCCGAATCGGACCATGAGCGGTCCGCGCGCTCCGGTCGTAGATGGGGACCAGGAAGCCCAGCGGCTTGACCAGGCGCGGCGCCACGCGGAGGATCGCCTCCCTGTCTCTCAAAGACTCCCTCACGAGCGCGAACTCGTAGTGCTCCAGGTAGCGCAGTCCGCCATGGATCAGGCGCGTCGCCCACTGCGTCGTGCCGCTGGAGATATCGCCCTTGTCCAAGAGCAGCACCTGCAGACCCCGCATCGCGGCGTCGCGGGCTACGCCTGCGCCGTTTATACCGGCCCCGATCACGATCAGATCGAAGGCCTGCCTCTCGATGTCCTGCGGTATGCGTGATTGCATCCTTACACCTTCCCCGCGTTCGCTTCTGGTTCGCTCCCGAAAAAGGTGCTCCAGGGCATGTCCAACGGCTCGTTTAGCCCGACTACGGCGTACAGGTGCCGCATCAGCGGGAAGTCTCCCGGTTCGATGATCCCGCGTTCGGTGAGCTTCGTCAACGCACCGCCGATGACCTCGATGGCTGCCGCTCCCTCAAGCGTCACCCCAGGCATACGCTCGCGCGCCTCCGAGAAGCGCAGCCCCGAGCCGACAAGCCGCCCCACTTTAACGTTGCGACCGCCCATGCTCGTGACGAACATGTCCCCAACGCCGGCCAGCCCGTAGGGCGTCTCGGCCCTGCCACCCAGGAGTTCCATGAATTGTCCGAGCTCCCGCGTCGCCTGCCCGAAGAGCGCCGCCCCGTAGTTGTAGTTGCGGTATCGCGCCTCCGATTCATCTTCGCGGTCCAGTATGCCCTCCATGAAACCGGCTCCGAGGGCGTAGCAGTTCTTTGTCGCCGCGCACACCTCGACGCCGACGAAGTCGGTCGAGATCCATACGTGGTAGTAGGGACTTCGGACGAGAGCCGCCAGCTTCTCCACCACGTCCGCGTCGTGGCCGGCGAAGACGACGCAGGTGTCCCTCCGCACGGCCACCTCGCCCGCGATGGACGGTC
>JACDGB010000270.1 GCA_013815485.1 Rubrobacter sp. | reverse complement strand
CGCCGACAACCCTGGGCGTCCCACCTGAGCCATACTCCTGCCTCCGATCCATACAACACCCGAAACCCTACCCTGTGTTGCACCGACCGGTTGAACTCACCGAGTACATGCGCAGGATGATTATGGTGGCGGCCATGGCGGCGGCGCTCTTGGCGCTAGGCGCCAGCGCCGGGTTCGCTCAAGAAGAGTCGGGGAGCGCGACGGGTGACGGCATGTCCGTTACCAAGGCGTCAAACCAGACGATCCAATGCACGGGCGTCCCCTGCGTCGCCAGCGGCAATAGCGATCTGGTCTTCGAGCGGAGAGGCAACGGCAAGAAAGACAGAATCTTCCTCAAGGGAGGCAGCGACCAAGTTAGGGCCAACACCTATGGCAGGGACAAGGACGTAATAAAGGGCAGCGCAGGCTTCGACCTGATCTACGTTGACGATGGCGATACTAGGGACAGGATCTTTGGCGGGAGAGGCAACGACAAGTGCTACGTGGACGCCCGCTCAGAGGTCGTCTCGGGATGCTCGCGGATCATAGTGGTCGGGTAGGTCCAGTAGGCGATCGAAACGGTCGCTAGGCAACGCCGCAACAAGGGGGCTCCCATTCGGGGGCTCCCATTCGGGGGCTCCCATTCGGGGGCTCCCTTGTTTTCGAGGGCTTCCGTCCCTCGTTTTCTTGAGACGCACTCAAAGCTCACGAAACGCTCGGCCAGAAAGCGAACGCTCCAGCGATCTCTTCCCTTCGGCGGCTCCGAGCAGGCGAGCGAGATCAGATGCGCCTCCTGGGAGCCATCGAGTTTTCTGGGCTTGGTCCTTTTCGGCTTGCGATGGAGTAGGTCGTCCTCCAAGCCCTCCGCCTCGAACCTCTCGCGCACCCGAGAGACCGTGGGGAGCCTGATCTCCAGAGGAGCCGCTCCCTCATGTTCCCTGCGGCGCGCTTACCCGGATGAGAGGACGATACCCGAGAAGGAGCAGTACTCCAAACCGATCATGTCCGATCACTAGGAACGAGGTTCTTCAGGTTCTTCAGGTTCTTCAGGTTCTTCAGGTTCTTCAAGTTCGTCGCGCCCGACCCTCCGCCGCTCCTCGGGCCACTCGAACAAGTCAGCGGGAATCTCAAGAGCATCCCGGTTCGGGCGATCTGGAGCCCGTCTATCGCGCGACCGGCGAGGCTGTGCGTCTTCACCATTCTCCTCGGACGCGCCGTGCCCGACCGGTGGCTCTTTGGGCGCGTGATGGCCTGCTTGTTTGCGGTGGATGTACGGCTGCTCGGAAGGCTCCTCGAAGAAACGCTCGTCGTCATCGGCCGTCTCGTCTTCCTGAGGGGTGAGATCCACAGTCTCTTCCTCAGCGGAGCGAGGGGCCAAAGGCGGGCCGACACCGGCATCATGGCCGGCTGCCGCTGGACTCGCTTCGGGAGGTTCGGGAGGTTCGGGAGGTTCAGGAGGCTGCCGGTCCTGCGCTTCGCTGTTCTCCGCTTCGCGGTCTTCCGCGTGGCCTGACTCACCGACGGTCTCAAGATATCGGTGGTCTCCGGTCAGGAACGCGAGCATCCTGAGGTTGAACTCTCCAGGATGTTCGAGCATGGGCATGTGTCCGCAGTCCTCCATCAGGTGGACTTCAGCTTGCCTGATGGTCCGGGCCCACGCATCAATGGATTGGGGGGCCACGATCCTGTCGTCCTCGCCGGCCACCACGAGGACGGGGACTTTGATGACCGCGGCCTGCCGGGCGAGCCGACCGCCGGAGATCTCATGCCGGGTGAAGCTCAGTGTCCTGGCAACGGCGGCCGGGGTGGACTTCCCCGCGTCCTCGACGGCCTCATCGGTGATGTCGTTCCGATCAAAGAAGAACGGCCTCATCCACAGGACCCGCGCGCCTCGAACCGCCTGTCCCAGCGCGTAGAAAAGGGGACCGGCGACGGGTAGGGTCGCAAGCCAGAGAGGCGTGGGCAGGTCTATCTGGTCATCGTCGGCCGGCACCGAAACGAGCACGAGCCGTCCGACCATGTCGGGGTGATCGCCGGCCAGCTTGACGGCCATGTCCCCGCCGAGATCGTGGGCTATCACGGAGGCGTGGGTGAGACCGAAGTGCGCGCAGAAAGCGTACAAAAGGCGGCTGCCGTAGCGTACCCCGTAGCCGGAGAGGGGCTTGTCCGAATCACCGAATCCCTTGAGATCCAGGGTGTATACGGTGAACCTCTGGGCCAGGCGCCGGGCGAGACGCTCCCAGACTCGGGACGACGAAAGCCATCCGTGTACCAGCAACACCGGTGGCCCCGCGCCGATGACGCTGTAGCGAATCCAGGCTCCCTCAAGCTCGATGAATTCCGTGTCGCGGGCACTCTCTACCTCGTCCGTGATCCGGCCCAAAGTAAAGGAGGCCACCGCAAGCAGCCCGACCACGAGAAGCAGAATGATCAAGAAGGTTATCATGGCCCCATGATAACCTAACCGCGTCCCGCGAACAGCCGGGACGCGGACCTCTGAGAGCCGGGTTCAGTTGCCCCAGCGACGGCTCACGACGTTGCGGATGACAAACGAGGCGATGATCGTCGCCACCAGCGAGAAACCGGCCTTGAGCATGGCCTCCTTGACGTCGTCCCTGACGCCGCGCTCCTCGGGTTCGTCCAGCAATACGTCCGCCAGCTTGCTCGCCAGCAGAGAAGCCAGCGCCGTGGACATGATCGTGATAATCCGCTTCTGCACTTCTTCGTTCATGAAACCCGCCTCCCTTAGAAGAACCTGGGAAAATATCTCGACGGACGGCATCATACCCCGCCAGAACGTGTTTCTAACCGGCCTAACGCGCAACCATCCTCTGGCCGTGGAAGCTGTGGATGTCTTCGAGCTGCGAGCGCAGGATGTCCCGGCCAGCAACCTCCGCGTGACAGTCTATGCAGAAGAGCACCTCTTCGGGACGACCGGGATGCAGGTCGTTTTCCATCATGAAGTCCAACAGCTCCCTGTATCCTTCTCCGACCTGATCCACGAACTCCGAGAAGGATATGCCGCCCGAGACGAGCTGCTCGCAAGCCTCGCATTGCGCCATCTTCCCCAGGCGGCGGTTGGTGTGCCTTACGATGATCCCCGGAACAATGTCCGCGACCCCTATCTCCGCTTTCGCCACTACGGCCCCTTTCTAGCCCCGTGAGACGAGTTTCCCTTTTGTCTATCACCCCATGACCTCCAGCGCTTGACCGGAAGACCATTTATAGAGTCTACGTACCAACGGGCACTTTGTAAAGCCCCGCACTCTTGGCATGAGCAAGCGACGATATACTCCCGCGAGGCATGGAAAGAGAGGTCCGGATCACGCCCCAGAACACGCGCAAAGCCACCGTTACGATAGTTGGCGCAGGATTCGCGGGAGCTTCCCTGACGCGCAACCTGCCCTCAGCCCTGCGAAGTCCGGGAGAAACCCTGCTCGTGGACCGCGAAGAACAATACCCTTTCATACCCCTGATCCACGAGGTCGCCGTAGGCCGCATCCACCCGGATAGCACGCTGTCCCCCATCGCCACCCTCTGCCGCGACCGCTGCGCCTTCTTGCAAGCGGAGGTGACGGAGGTGGATCTTGAGAACAAGACGCTTCGGACCTCCTCGGGGAACATCGGCTACGAGTATTTGGTGCTGGCCGCCGGTAGTGGAGCGGCCCCTCCGCCGGAAGAGTTCGGCGAACACTTCCACCTCTTCTGGAGCCTTGAGGATGCTCTCCAGATAAGATCCAACCTGGATAAAGCGTGGCGGACGGCCACCGGACCGGGCCGCGATACGGTCCCGCCAGGAACCCTCACCGTTGCCATAGTCGGCGGTGGCTCCACCGGGGTCGAGTTGGCGGCGGAGATCGCATCTCTGTTTCAGTA
>JACDGB010000269.1 GCA_013815485.1 Rubrobacter sp. | reverse complement strand
AGCCAATGCCATGCTCTCCAGTGCAAGTGCCACCGCGAGCGAGTGCATAATCCACGATATCTTCGTTCACCGCTTTGGCCCGCCCCAACTCCTCCGCATCATCCGCGTCCACGGGAAAGACGGCATGATAGTTGCCGTCGCCGACGTGCCCGAGGATGGCACCGTCGAAGCCCGCCGCCTCGATACTCTCGCGAGCATGGCGCAACGCCCCCGGCAGATCGGATAACGGGACGCACACATCGGTGGTCATCGGCTTCTTGTCCGGGTTGAGGTCTATTATGGCGAGCGCGGCGTCGTGGCGAGCCTCCCACAACTTCTCGCGCCCGGCCCTGTCCACCTCGAACTCGAACCCCTCGCAGCCGTGAGCATCGGCGATGGCGCGGGCTGTCTCCACGTCGCGGGCGACGCCCGCCTCGGAGCCCGAGAACTCCAGAAACAAGGTCGGGGCGACGGCGTAGTCCGTGTCCTTGAAGGCGTTGACGGCCCCGATGGTACGGGCGTCCACCAGCTCGACGCGCCCGACCTGCATCCCGGTACGCATCATGGCCCCCACCGCCTCTCCTGCCGCTTCGATATCGGGGAATGTGGCCCTCGCGGCGAGGATGTGTTCGGGGATGGGGTATATACGCAACGTAACTTCGGTGAATACGCCGAGCGTCCCCTCAGAGCCGACGAAGAGTCCGGTCAGATGGTATCCGGCGGAGGACTTCATCGCCATGCCGCCGGTGCGCATCACGGTCCCATCCGCGAGCACTACTTCGAGGCCGAGCACCTGGTCCCGCATCACCCCGTAGCGCACGGCGTTGGTGCCGCTCGCATTGGTGCCGGCCATCCCGCCGATGGAGGCGTCCCAGCCTGGGTCCACGGGGAAGAATAGTCCATGCTCCTCGAGCGCCGCGTTCAGCTTCCCGTGCGTGACGCCGGGTTGCACCCGTGCCACGAAATCGTCGGGACGGATCTCCAAAATCCCATCCATCCGTCCCAGGTCCAAACTGATGCCGCCTTGAACCGGAATGGTGTGCGCCTCCAGGCTACTCCCTTCGCCGAAAGGTACGATGGGTACTCCGCGCTCGTTGGCGAAACGAAGAATCTCGACAACCTCATCGCGGCTCTGGGGGAAGACCACGGCGTCCGGCGAGCGCGAAGCGTGGTAGGTAAAGATGGCTGTGCCGTGGCGTTCGACTGCATCGCCGTCGGTAGCAATACGGTCCTCCGGCAAGACGCGCTTTAGCTCCGCGAGCAGGTCCACGGCGTTCTCCTACTCCGCCTCGACCGGGTTGGTGAGGGCACCGAGGTTTTCGATCTCGATTGTCACCTCGTCGCCTGGCTTCATCCACAGTTGCGGGTCGCGGGCCATCCCGACGCCCGGAGGCGTGCCCGTGATTATGATGTCGCCGGGGACCAGCGTCATGCCGGTGGAGAGGAACGCCACCAGCTCGGCGACGGGGAAGATCATCTTCGCCGTCGTCCCATCCTGTACTGTATCTCCGTTCAGAATTGCTCTAATAAAGAGATTTTGCGGGTCGGGAACCTCGTCTTTCGTGGCAATGAAAGGCCCGAACGGCATGAAGGTATCCAGGGATTTGCTGCGCGTCCACTGTCCTCCCTCGGAGAACTGGAGGTCGCGGGCGGAGACGTCGTTGGCGTTGGCGTATCCGAAGACGTGATCCAAAGCCTCCGATTCGGGAACATTGCGGGCCGTCTTCCCGATGACTACCGCGAGCTCCGCCTCGTAGTCCACCTGCTCTGTGATAGGTGGTATGCGGATGGCTTCGCCGGGTCCGATGATGGTGTTCGGATACTTGGTGAATACCACGGGCTTCTCCGGGATGGGGGCACCCGTCTCCTGGGCATGGTCCTCGTAGTTGAGGCCGATGGCGACGATCTTCTCTGGGTTCGGGATCGGGGCGCGTAGCCGCGCCTCGGAGAGCGGAACGACATCCTCTCCCGGCTCGGGGCTCCCACCGTACTCGATGAAATCCAACATGCTCTCGTGCGCCAGTGGACGAATTTCTTCACCCTCCAGTGAACCGATGCGCAGTTCACTATCCCCCACGGAAAATGTGACCAGCCTCATATTCCCTCCCTGCTATCTTGCCTGCGACACCGGCAATCTTAGCAGCAACGTGCCCGGCGGTCCCCGGACGAACGCCATGCTTGTGTCATGCTTCGCATGGTGGAAGGCGCAGGTTTTGCGGCGGTGGCGAAGAACCAGTATCGCGGCGACGATGAGCGCGGCGGATATGAGGACAGCGTTCGAGTAGGAGCCGATCCAGGCTTCCACCCGCTGCCAGTTGGCGCCGAGTATGACGCCGGCCCCGATGAGCAGCGTGTTCCACGCGCCGGACCCCACGGCAGTCAGCACGGTGAAACGGAGGAGCGGCATTTTCATGGCGCCTGCGGGGATGGAGACGACGCTGCGGGCCAAAGGCACGACGCGGGCGAAGAGCACGACCCAATCGCCGTAGCGTCGGAACCAGCCGTCGGCCCGGTCGAGGCTCTTCGCGTCCACGCGCAGGAAACGCCCGTAGCGAAGCACGAGCCTGCGTCCTCCGTAGCGGCCCAGTGCATAGAGGATGGTGGCCCCGGCAACGCTCCCGGATGTGGCGGCGAGAACCGCAGGCCAGAAACCGAGATCTCCCCGTCCGACGAGGAAACCGGCGAGCGGGAGGACGACCTCCGAAGGGATCGGGGGGAACAGGTTCTCGGCGACAAGCAGCAACGCCAGCCCCACGTATCCGAGCGCGGCGATCACGTCGAGAACCCAGGCTGCTATACCATCCAAAAAGCACCTCCGTGGCGACGCCCGAACAGAGGCCCCGCTTTAGCCGTCCGCTTTAAATACCCCGCGCCACCGAAAAGGTTGCTTCTCAGGGTTGGAGACGCTCTATCTTCCAGCCTCCATTATCCCGACGGTAGATCAGTCGGTCGTGCAACCGGTTTTCGCGGCCCTGCCAAAACTCGATGGTCTCCGGCGCGACCCGAAATCCCCCCCAGTACGGCGGACGCGGAACCTCGCGGCCCTCGTATTCTTCCTTTAGTCTCCGCAGCCGCTGTTCCAGGATGGTCCGGTCCTCGACCGGCCGGCTCTGCCGGGAGGCCAGCGCCCCGAGACGGCTGCCCCGAGGGCGGCTGGCGTAGTAGGCGTCAGACTCCTCGCCGGAGACCCGAATTGCCCTCCCCTCCACCCGAACTTGGCGTTCCAATTCGCCCCAATAAAAGAGCAAGGCGCAGCGGGGATTGTTCTCCAGTTCTCCGGCCTTGCGTCCCTCGTAGTTGGTGTAGAAGACGAAGCCCCGTTCGTCGAAGCCTTTTAACAAGACTACGCGGGCGGAGGGATGGCCTTCGGGGGTGGCGGTGGCGACGGTCATGGCGTTGGGTTCGTGGAGATTTGCGTCGAGGGCGGCGTCGAACCATCGCCGGAACTGTTCGATGGGGTTATGGGACAGGTCCGGCTCGGAGAGACCGGCTCGGGTGTATTCCTGGCGTAGTTTGGCGGCGTCCACGGGGTTTCCCTACCAGCCCCAGGTTCCGGGTGAGCCCTTGAACGGGCCTAGTGTGGAAGAGAGGATCCAACCCCCATAAAAGTCCCCCTCCTGCGCCTCGACCTTCTCCCCACCGACCCAGCAAGAGTCCATCCTCGATGGATAGAATGCCACGTAATCTTTCAGGGAGGCGAACTCCGGGACGGGGTTCGAATACGACCAGGCGGCCGCCGCCTCGGACTTCTCCTCACCGGTGATATCGTCCCTGGTCGCGATGTCGTGGTAGCGGGCGCGGCCTTTCCACTCACACAGCGAGGTTCGCCCCGACGCTGAAAGGAACTCCATCTGGATGTCTTCCGGCGGGATATAAAACACGGGCGGATGA
>JACDGB010000268.1 GCA_013815485.1 Rubrobacter sp. | reverse complement strand
CCCGGTGGCCGTCGTCGCGCTCGCGTTCTCGGGCGGCGTCATCATCACCGGTCCAAGCTCGGTCGTCGCGCCAGCGTTCGTCGCCCTGGTCTCGGTCGTTGGCGAAGAGTTGCTCTTCCGGGGCGTCCTGTTTCGGGCGCTGGTTCCGGTCGGGGCCTTGTGGGCCGTCGTCCTGACCTCGCTGCTTGCCGGCGCTTTGTACATGGGACGCAGCCTGCTGAGTGATCCGTGGACGGAGGCGATCTACGTCACCGTCCTGACGGTCTGCGGCGGCTTCACTTACGGGGCGCTCCGCTGGCGCGCCGCGTCGCTGTGGCCCGTCCTGATCGTCCACCTCGCGCTCGCCTTCGCCCCCTGGACGCCGCTACCGTCGGGGGGACGGTCTTCCCCATCCTCGTTCTCTGCGTCACGCTCGGCTTCATCCTCTATGGTCTGTTCCTGATGCGTAGCCGCCGCGTCCGGGCCGATGGAGGACCGCCAATTACGGAGGAACCAGCCCGCGTCTCGTGACCGCCGGACCTCGCCTTCTCAGCGGTCGCCGGAGCCTTTCAGGTCACGCCACACGTCGCGTCCGATTCGGTAGAACAGGTAGATGCCGACGGGGGCGGCGATGATCGAGATCACCGTCCTCAGATCCCCCGAAGGCCCGAATGCGGACGCGGAGAACAAGAACAGCACGACGCCGATGGTCATGACGACGACGGCCCCGGTCACCATGCCGACCCGCAAGATCATATTCAAGCATCCCGACCTCATCCACGCCCCTAGCGCAAGCAGATCCACCAGGATCCATTCCGTCAAACGAGATTTCCAAAAGAGTACCGCGCACAGCCTATCGCAAAAGGCAAAACAGTTCGAGCGCGACTCGAAGCTAGACACCGAGGCCCGGGAGAATCCCTCCCCCTGTGACTCGACGATTGGATCATGTACATCGGTGATAGAGGAGCGCATTCCCCAAATGAGTGATTTTTCGAGTTCATCTGGGCTGGATCCAACCCAAGACCGCCAGAAACCCCAGTTCCACGCGCCGCGCGGCACGAACAGCGCACAGAGATGCTACGGTTATCGAAGAACCAATGGAGAATCGCACCCTCAAAGAAGGCGAGTCACCGGGGCCTGTGGTCCTGCGCCTGTGGCCGGCCGCCGCCACGCCGCCGGTGATCTCCGGCGCGTTGTGGCTGTGGTTCGGGACGCACGACACTCTGCTTGCGATGCTACTCGCCGCCGTGCCGGGGATCCTGCTCCTCGCCACGGGGCTCTCGAACCTCCTCTGGTCCGCCGACCCGCGCATCTTCCAGTTCATGTCCACCGGCGCGCTCCTGGGCATGCTCCTGGCTTTTCCTTTCTTCTTCGTCGTGGGACCGCTCGCCGCGCTCGCGCTGCTCATCGCATCCGCGGCGAGCTTCGTGGCTGCCGGATACCTGGCGGTCGGGCAGGAGCCCGTCGCTCCCGAAGCCCCGAAGCCGGAGATGGACTTCGGGCTGGCGGCTCGCGCCGCATGGGATGAAGTTTCGATGTGTGGGATCGTGCTGACCACCGCGCCGCTTGCCGTGGGACGGAATGCGACCCGCATCCGGCGCGAAATAGACGAGGCTCTGGAGATGTTCGAGGATCGTGGCTGGCTCGATGTCCCAGCCATCTACCACCAGACGCCGCCGCCGCTTGAGACGATGGATAGAGGAACCTTGATCCACGCCGAAGCTGGCTTCGAGCACATCCTCTTCGATAGCCTCTACGAGCCACGCCAGGATGATCCAGGCCGGAAACGCTGGCTCTCCCATGAACGGAACCGCACCGCGCACGCCTGGGTATTGCGCCATCCCGGAGAACCGCGCCCCTGGGTCGTGTGCCTGCACGGCATCAGGATGGGCTCCCCGAAACTAGACCTCCGCCACTTCAGGCCGGATTACCTGTATCACGGCCTCGGCCTGAACCTCCTCTTCCCGATCCTACCGACCCACGGACCCCGCCGCGTCGGCCTCGTCAGCGGCGATCGCGTCCTCTCCGGCGACGCGATGGACTCCCTCCACGCCGGTGCCCAGATGGCGTGGGACGTCCGGCGGCTGACGAGGTGGCTGCGAATTAGCCAGAACGCGCCATCCGTCGGGCTGCTGGGAAACTCCCTGGGCGGATACTCGGCGGCCTTGCTCTCCTGCCTGGACGACAACGTGGATTGCGTGGTCGTCGGGAGCCCCGCCACCGACCCGACGCGCCTGTTCTGGCAGAACGCGCTCTCTCTCTCCACCCGCTACCTCAAGGCTGAAGGCGTGCGCGAGGAGGACACGGCGCGGCTGCTCCGGCCCGTCTCGCCGCTGGCGATGGTGCCTCTGGTGGGCCATGACCGGCGCGCGATCTTCGCTGGCGTGGCCGACCGCGTGGTGCCGCCCATCGAAGCCGTCAGCCTGTGGCGACACTGGCAACAACCCCGCATCGCCTGGTACAGGGGAACCCATCGCGGCTTCCTCCGCATCCCCGAAGGCCGTGCCGTCCTGGAAGAGACGCTGCGAGCCGCGAAGATATTGCCGGGATCCCGCTAACCATCCTCCGGAAAGTGGTGGGAGATCGAAGCGGCATAGAACCGCAGTAGCTTCCCGCCCTCCGGCGCGGCGCGGTGACGATCTCCTTCCCGGACCACCAGACATCGTGACACGAGAATACCGAGCGCAGCTTCGACGGCATCCTCCTCGAAGCAAACCCACGCGCCGCGCCGTTCGAGTTCCGACACGAGCGACCGCGACCGTGACAGGATCCCGGTCATGGATAAAGCCTCTTCGAGAGGTTCGAGGAACACGCGGGCGACGACGGGGACGGGCGTGACCGGGACCAGTCCGCCGACGGAGCGCATGAGGCCACGGGCGAATTCCCGCACCTGCTCGACGCGGGCCTCCGGCTTCAGGGTTCGGAAGTCCACGCTCCTGGACCTCGCCCATTCGCCAGCGGAAACAGGTTTCCCGAACCTGACGGCGGCGTGTCCGAGGCGACCGGGACCGCGCAGCGCGAGGCGCGCGCTACGAAGGATGAATAGGACCGTCGAGAACACGGACCTGGCGCTGGAAGGGTGAGGTTCGCCCGGCTCCCGCAGGCTCCCATCTTCGAGTACCCAGTCGTGGTTGATCCCGACCGGCACGAACAGCAGGTCACGTTCACCGGACGGGTCGAAGCGCCGCAGCGCGTAGTCCAGAAGTCCGGTCTTCGGTTCATGCAGTCTCCCGTCGCGGCTCAGGCCGCCCTCGACGAAGACGACCGGGGTGAGACCATGCTCCAGGCCCGTCTGAAAGAAACGCTCCAGCACCCGGCGATACAAGGCGTCCCCCGAGCCGCGACGCACGAAGAACGAGCCCATCGCCCGCACCAGCGGTCCCAGCGGCCAGAAGCGGGCCCACTCCCCCGCCGCGAAACTCGGGACCACGTGCTCCCTGAGCAGATGTCCCAGCAAGATGTAATCCAGGTTGCTCCGGTGGTTCATCACGAAGATCACGCCAGAATCCCCGCCCGTCTTAGGTATATCTTCTATGCCGCCGGAGCGCAGCTGGTCTCCATAAAGAAAGCGGATCACCCGACGGGCGAGCGGGACGGCGACCCGGAGATATAGCCTGGGGTCGGGCGAGGGTGAGATCTCCTGCGCATATCCCCCCACCAGCCGAAGGGCCACAGTATGTGGCACCCCTCGCTCCCGCGAATACTCCCCCGCGGCTTCGTGTACCGCAGGGTCCTCGAGCAGCCGCTTCACCGTCGCCCTCTGTCCAGCCTCCGCCACGCGCCACCAGACAAACCACCCGGCGACCGCCACGAACGCGGCGCGTATCAACCATCTCAACGCGGTGGTCTTCGCGGCCATCTCCTTCTCCTTGCCCGGCCACCAGTATAAAGCGTTACGATA
>JACDGB010000267.1 GCA_013815485.1 Rubrobacter sp. | reverse complement strand
TCGTCCACCAGCTTGTCCGGGGCTTCACGCTTACCGGAATCGAGGTCCGGCGTCAGGCCCTCCGGCTCTGCTGCTACTTCTGGGTACTCGCTACCATCCGTGATCTCCGGCATGCGCGCTCCTCTCTGCTGGTGAACATATACCGGGGAGGCCAAATCTTCAGCCTCCCCGGTACGTTGACAAGCTGACCGGCTATTTAACGAACTGCTCGTTCTCCGTGGAGCCGGGGAGGCCGGTGACCGGGCTCTCGGCGGTGTCGAACTGCTCTTCCTCGGTCGAGCCGGTGAGGGCCGTCGTGGAGGCGGTTCCGCCGGCGACGACCTGGGCGACCTCGTCGAAGTAGCCCGCTCCGACTTCGCGCTGGTGCCTGGTCGCGCTGTAACCGTGCTTCTCGGCAGCGAACTCGGCCTCCTGCAACTCGACGTAGGCGGCCATGCCGCGCTCGCCGTAGCCGCGGGCGAGCTCGAACATGGAGTAGTTCAGGGAGTGGAATCCCGCCAAAGTAACGAACTGGAACTTGTAGCCCATCTCCCCGAGCTGCTCCTGGAACGTGGCGACGTCCTCGTCCCCGAGCTTCCTCTTCCAGTTGAACGACGGCGAGCAGTTGTACGCGAGCAGCTTGCCTGGGAACTTCTCGTGTATGCCCTCGGCGAACTCGCGGGCCTCCTCGATGCTCGGCTCGGAGGTCTCGCACCACACCATGTCCACGAATGGCGCGTAGGCCAGCCCGCGGGTGATGGCGTAGTCGAGGCCGTTGTTGACCCGGTAAAAGCCCTCCGCCATCCGCTCGCCCGTGAGGAAGGGCTGGTCCGTGGGGTCTATATCCGAGGTAATGAGAGCGCCCGAGTCGGCGTCGGTGCGTGAGATCAGGACCGTCGGAACCCCCATCACATCTGCCGCGAGCCGCGCCGAGATGAGGTTCCTTATCCCCTGCGCCGTCGGCAGCAGCACCTTGCCGCCCATGTGTCCGCACTTCTTCTCACTGGACAACTGATCCTCGAAGTGGATGCCGCCGGCTCCGGCTTCGATCAGGGCCTTCGTCAACTCGAAGACGTTCAAAGCGCCGCCGAACCCGGCCTCCGCATCCGCGACTATCGGGGCGAACCAGTCTATGCCGTTCTTGCCCTCGGAGTGGTGGATCTGGTCCGCCCTCTGCAATGCCTGATTTATCGCCTTGACCACGCTCGGCACGCTGTCCACCGGATATAAACTCTGATCCGGATACATCTGTCCCGCCCCGTTGGCATCCGCCGCAACCTGCCAGCCTGAGAGATATATCGCCTCCAGCCCGGCCTTGACCTGCTGCACCGCCTGATTCCCCGTCAACGCTCCCAGCGACCGCACGAACGGCTGCTCGTGCATCATCCGCCACAGACGCTCCGCGCCCAGCCGCGCCAGCGTGTGCTCGATCTTTATGGAGCCCCGCAGCCGCAACACGTCCTCAGCCGTGTACGGACGCTCGACCCCATCCCAGCGCGAGCCTTCCCACTCGTTCCGGATCTCCGCCGCCTGATCCCCGTTCTTTCCGTTCAACATTCCACTTCTCCTTTCCGTCAAGGTTTCTCTGCTACACGTATGTTGATAACGTATATACGTGTGTTTTGTATCTAACCATTGTGAACACTTTTTCGGGGCGTGTCAAGAAGAGGACGAGTTGTTCGTTTCCGGGCATGAGAAAGGCGGACGGCCTTTCCCCGGAACCGCCCGCCTCGATGTTGGTTAAGTCTGGAATGCGCTCCTACTTCTCCAGGATCTCGTATCCAGGGAGGGTCAGGAACGGGACGAACTTGTCGTCTGTGGAGATGCGCTCGAAGAGCTTCGCGGCATCCTCGAAGCGGTCGTTCTTCGTGCGATCCTTATTGACGATCTCCGGCAGGCGATCCATCTCTTCCTTGAGGACCCGGTCGAATAGCTCCGCGGTCACCTCGGTGCCGTCGTCGAAGACGCCGCCGGGATTGTGGACCCACTGCCACACCTGGGCGCGTGAGATCTCCGCCGTCGCCGCATCCTCCATCAGGTTGAAGACGGGCACTGCCCCGCGGCCAGCCAGCCACGCACCGATGTACTGGAGGCCGACGCTCACGTTGTTGCGGAGACCGTCCTCGGTGATGTTGCCTTCGGATGGCGCGGAAAGCTCTTCGGCGGTTGGGTTGGCGTCCGGGATCTTATCTAGCTGATTGGGCTGGGGCATGATCTCATCGAAGACCTCTTTGGCGAGAGCGACCATGCCGGGATGGGCCACCCACGTCCCGTCGTGGCCGTCTTTGGCCTCGCGCTCCTTGTCCGAGCGGACCTTGTCGTAGGCCGCCTCGTTCGCCTCCGGATCGTTTGGAACTGGGATCTGGGCCGCCATGCCGCCGATGGCGTGCGCGCCGCGCTTGTGGCACGTCTTGATGAGCAGCAACGTATACGCCCGCATGAACGGAACCGTCATCGTCACCTCGATCCGGTTCGGCAGCAGCCGGTCTTCGCGGTTACGGAACGTCTTTATGTAGCTGAAGATGTAGTCCCAGCGACCGGCGTTCAGGCCGGCGGAATGGTCGCGGAGTTCGTAGAGGATCTCATCCATCTCGAACGTCGCCGGGAACGTCTCAAGCAGCACCGTCGCCTTGATGCTGCCCCTCGGTATCCCGATCTCATCCTGGGCGGCATTGAAGATGTCGTTCCACAGCCGCGCCTCTGGATAGTGCTCCATCTTCGGCAGATAGAAATACGGCCCAGAGTTCCGGTCGAGGAGATTCTGGGCGTTGTGGAAGAAATACAGGCCGAAGTCGAAGATGCCGCCGGGAACTCCCTTGCCGTCAACCAGCATGTGTTTCTCGAAGAGATGCCAGCCGCGGGGGCGGGCGATCAGGACCGCCGTATCCTCGTTCAATTCGTAGTGCTTGCCCGTATCCGGGTCATCGAAGGAGATGGTGCGGACTATCGCCTCGCGCAGGTTCTGCTGGCTCTCCAGCATGTTCACCCACGTCGGGCAGTTGGCGTCCTCGAAGTCCGTCATGTACGTGCTCGCGCCGGAGTTGAGCGCGTTGATGAGCATTTTCCGATCCGGAGGACCAGTGATCTCCACCCGCCGGTCCTGCAAATCCTCCGGCACCGGAGCGACCGTCCAATCACCCTCCCGGACATCCTTCGTATCCTCCAGGAAGTCAGGCATCTCACCGGCGTCTATCTTCGCCTGCCACTCCTCGCGCACTCCGAGAACCTCATCCACCCTCCCGGAAAACTCCCGCGCCAGCTTCGCCACGAAGGCGACAGCCTCCGGCGAGAGGACTTCATCGTACTTCTCCGGTATGGAGACCGTGAACTCGACCCCTTCGCCAAACCGCTGCCCGTTATTCTGCATGAGGCTCCTTCTCATAGCTCCTAGAGAAAAGCTACTCTAGCAAGCCGCCGCGTCGGACGCTCGGAGCCCGCGAGAACTAGGCTGCTGCGCTGACACGAACCTCGGCCGGAGCCCGCCGCACGTACACGATGCAAGAAGTCGGCACGCACCGCCACCGGTAAAGCACCTGGAACTCCTCGAACCCAACCCGGACCCGCTCCCCGATGCCCGGAGCGCCCTCCTCGTAGCGCAACTCCAGAACCTCCTCCGTCTGCGAGTCTCTGTACTGAACCGGGATCATGGCGCACTTCCTTTCATTTCCGCCCCTAATGTAAATACAACGTTAACCGCCCTCTTGCCATAAATCCAATTATTTGTTTATATTGTCATCATAGAAATAATTTATAATTGTCAGACAAGACCGAAATGCTGACAAGCGCGACCGAAGGGAGCGGCATGCTATTCAGGCAAATTGAGTGTTTTCTGGCGGTGGCGCGTCTTGGGAACGTGAGCCGGGCGGCGGAGGAGATGTTTTTGACGCAGCCGGCGTTGACGG
>JACDGB010000266.1 GCA_013815485.1 Rubrobacter sp. | reverse complement strand
ATCTACTCAGTGGTGCGCCGGGGCATCGGAGACCTCCGTCAGGTGCGGGATGACGGAATGGTCGAGGCCCGAAGTAACGGGGTAGCAAGAGAAGCAGCCTACGAAGGCCGCCTCGACGGGGAAGGCACCAGGCAGCAGCAGGGGATCTCGGAATTGGTGGTCGAGGACTCGGAGATCATGGCGCCGGACACCCGGTTCTCATTGGCGGACGAGACGACCTCCCTGGGGCGTTCCTCGGCCAATGAGATCGTGCTCACGAGCGACGACTTCGCCTCCGGGCGGCACGCGCGGCTCTCGCGCCACGGCGGCTTGCTGTACGTGGAGGACACGGGTTCCACCAACGGCACCTTCGTCAACGGCCGGAAGATCGTGGGGGCCACGCAGCTACGCTCCGGGGACACGGTGAGGGTGGGCTCGACGACCTTCAGGTACGTGGAGTAGATATGCTCTACCTCGACCACTTCGGTCTCACGGACGCGGGCAAGGTCCGCCGGAACAACGAGGACTCACTGCTCCTCGGCGACGGCGCGGACGAGACGCTCTTCGTCGTCGCCGACGGCATCGGCGGCTTCGAGGCCGGGGAGGTCGCGAGTTCCATGACGGTGGACTTGCTGCGCGCTCTGGAGCCCGGCGAGCCCTTCGAGGCTGCCATCAGGGAGGCGAACCGCCGCATCCTGACCGCCGCCCGCGACGACGACAAGCTCTCCGGCATGGGCACTACCGTCGTGGCGTTGCGCTTCAGCGGCTCCAAAAACGAGCCGCACGCGGAGATCTCCCACGTCGGGGATTCCAGGGCTTATCTGCTTCGGGGCAGCGAGTTGAGTCCGCTCACGGAGGACCACTCACTCGTCGCCGAGCTTGTCAGGAGCGGCGACCTGACGCGGGCACAGGCGGCGGAGCATCCGCAGAAGAATTTGATCACGCGCGCACTCGGCGCCGACGCGGAGGTCGAGGCGGATAACATGGTCCTCCCCGTCGGGGCCGGAGACCGTATCCTGCTCTGTTCGGATGGACTCTCCGACATGGTCCGCGAAGACCGCATCCGTGAGATCCTGAAAGAGCATCCAGGCGAGCCAGAGACCCCCGCTCGCGGGCTCATCGCCGCTGCCCTCGCCGCCGGGGGCACGGATAATGTAACCGTCGTCGTGGTGGATGTGAAAGAGCAGAGCCAGCCTCGCAACGTGCGCGACACCGTCAGCGGCACGCAGGAGATGCAGGCCGTCTCTCCTCCGACCCCGAATCTGGAGACGGCGACCCCGGAACAACACGCCCCGGAAAGTACATCCACCGCCCGAACTCCCAGGAGACAGCGTCAGACGGCGGCGCGGCGCAGAAGGCGCAAGCGGGTGAGGGAGTTCTTCGGGGCGCTTGCGAAGTTGGTTCGGGGGATTGCGATCCTGATCGCGATAGCCGTGATCCTGTCCCCGGCTTACTTTTGGGGGTCCAGCCGATATTACATGGGCTTCGATGCGGGCGAGGTAGTGTTGCACCAGGGCATACCGTATTCCGTGGGGAGCGTGGACCTCAACCGCGTAGCGGAGCGGACTGGCATCCGGGAGACCGAGATCGACGAGCCCTACCAGAACCCCATCGAGGATCACAAGCTGTATACCCGCGACGAAATAGATCGCGTCCTCCAGGATCTGGGAAATTAAGGAGCCTTCTTTATGACCCAGCGCGCCACCATGCCCATGATCCTCGCCCTGCTCGTCACCACCATGGGGTTCGCCACCCTCATCTTCGTGCAGGAGGCGGCGAGCCCGCCGCTCATCTACGGCGCGTACTATGCTGGGACGCTCTTCGCGCTTTATCTGGGCGTCAGGATCTTGCTGCCGCATTCGGACGTGTTGCTCTTGCCCATAGTCACCATGCTCACGGGACTCGGGCTCGTCACGATCTTCCGTCTCACTTACGAGATCGAAGGCTTCCAGAGCCTGGCGACGACGCAGGCGATCTGGATACTGGTCGGCAGCGGAGCCATGTTCTTCGTCGTGATCTTCTTCCGCAACTACACGCGCCTCTTCAACTACAAATACTTGCTGGTGATAGCGGCCTTCGCTCTGATCCTGATGACCTTCTCGCCCCTGGGATACGAGGTCAACGGCGCGCGTCTCTGGGTGGACCTGGGGCCGGTCAACTTCCAGCCGTCGGAGTTCGCTCGCATCGCCCTCACTATCTTCTTCGCCGGATACCTGGCCGACAAGCGCGAGGTCATGGCCGCCACGAGCCGCACGTTCATGGGCATACAACTTCCCGCCATCAAATACTTCGGACCCGTCGCCCTTGTGTGGGCCGGCTCTCTGGGGCTTTTGATCTTCGAGAAAGACCTCGGTTCCAGCCTGCTCTTTTTCGCCGTGCCCTTGCTGATGCTGTACGTGGCGACGGGACGTATCGCGTACGTGATCCTGGGCAGTCTGCTCTTCGCGTTCGGCGCGCTCTTCACATACTTATTGTTCGATCATGTGCAGGTTCGGGTGGAATCCTGGCTCGACCCGTGGAAAGACCCGAACGGCACGGGGTTCCAGATCCTCCAGAGCATCTTCAATATCGCGGACGGCGGCCTGATCGGCACTGGACTGGGGGCGGGCTTCTCCCAGACCATCCCAGAGGTGCATACGGACTTCATCTTCTCCACCATCGCCAGCGAACTCGGCCTGGTCGGGGGGACCGTCGTGCTCCTCGCCTTCCTCACCTTCACCTACCGGGGAACCAAGATCGCCATGCTCGCCGGGGACGATGGCTCCAAGCTCCTGGCCTTCGGGCTGACGGCCACGTTCGCCCTCCAGACCCTCGTCATAATCGGTGGCGTGACGAAGGCGATACCGCTGACGGGCATCACGCTGCCGTTCGTCTCGTACGGCGGCTCCTCGGTGGTCGGCAGCTTCATCCTCACCGGCCTTCTGCTGGTGATCTCCGAGAGGTCCGGCAGGCGCGAGGCCGGCAAGCCGCTCACCGGGAGAGCCCGTTGAACGTCCACGTCCTGCGCTCTTTCTACCTGTTCACGGCAGGCTTCGTGGCGTTGGTGGGGGTGCTCATCTACTGGCAAGTCTACGCCAGGGAATCTCTGGCGAACAACCCAAACAACGGCCTTCAGACCCGGAGATCCATCGAGGCGCCTCGGGGCCTCATCTTCGCCGGAGATGGCGAGACCGTGCTGGCCCGCAGCGAGGGCCGGGAGACGGAAGAGGGGACAGTATACGACCGCATCTATCCCGAGGGCGAGGCGTTCTCCAACGTGGTCGGCTACTGGAGCATCCGCTACGGGGCGAGCGGCATCGAGATCGCCCAGAACTCCAACCTCTCCGGCGTCTCCAGCGAGCCCGCGACGCTTGATGAGCTCATAAACCAGTTCCGCGGCGGTCGGCAGCCTGGCAGCAACGTGACGCTCACCCTCGACCCGGAGTTGCAGAGGATCGCCTACGATTCACTCGCCCAGACCGTCACGGGCAGGGGATCCGCGATGGCGATAGACCCGAAGACCGGCGAGGTCCTGGCCCTCGTCACCTATCCATCCTACGAGCCCAACGACATAGACGACAACTTCCCCGAACTCATCGAGGACCCGGCCGCGCCCCTTTTGAACCGCGCTACCCAGAGTCTCTATCCGCCCGGCTCGACCTTCAAGATTATAACCTCCTCCGCAGCGCTCAAGGCCGGGGTCGAGCCCTCCGACGAGTTCTTCGACCCCGGCTTCCTGGACTTCCCGGGCTTCAGGGTCACCAACTATCAGGGCAAGGATTACGGAGAGTTGACCTTCGCCGAGGCGCTGGCGTTCTCGGTGAATGTGATCTTCGCCAAGATCGCCATCTTCGAGGTGGGTCCCCAACTCCTGTACGACACGGCCACGGACTTCGGATACGGCGACCCATACGATGACTTCCTC
>JACDGB010000265.1 GCA_013815485.1 Rubrobacter sp. | reverse complement strand
CTTCTTGAGCGCCGCCCGCCGCCGCTCTTCGAGCTTGCCGCTCTCTTCCAAATAGGAACGGTGCTTCTGGATGGTCTCCTTGAGCTCCTCGACGCCCTCGCCCGTGTCGCCGCGGGTCATGACAATGGGCGGGAACCAGGGGTCGGGGTCGAGCTCGTGCCCGATCTCCAGTATGGACCGGACCTCGCCCGCCGCACCATTGGCCCTCGGATGGTCGGCCTTGTTGATGCAAAACACGTCCGCGATCTCCATGACCCCGGCCTTGAGCGCCTGAACCGCGTCCCCCGCCCCCGGCTGCAAGGCCAGCACCACCGTGTCCGCCGCCGAGGCGACCTCGACCTCCCCCTGGCCGACACCCACCGTCTCGTAGAGCACCACGTCCATCCCCGCCGCCTCCAGAGCCATCGCCGCCAGCCGCGAACCACCCGCGAGCCCCCCCAGGTGCCCCCGGCTCCCCATCGACCGGATAAACACCCCGGGGTCCAGAAAATGGTCCGACAGGCGGATGCGGTCACCGAGGATCGCACCCTTCGAGAAAGGGCTCGAAGGGTCAACCGATACCACCCCAACCCGTTTGTCTTCTCTACGATAAAGCTCTATGAGCTTGGCGATGATGCTGCTCTTGCCCACACCCGGCGGCCCGGTGAAGCCGACGGTGATGGCGTCGCCGGTCTTCGGGTAGATCTCCGCGACGATCCCGGGTGTCTCGGGGTCCTCGCGCTCTATCTTGGAGATGACCCGCGCCAGCGCCCGCCGGTCGCCGGAGAGCAGCCTCTCGACCAGGCCCTCCGCCACCCCCTTTAAGCCCACTCCGTGTCGAGCCGCGGCGGCCGCGTTAGCGTCTGGAACACGACGCAGTACTGCTCGGTCTTCTTCCTGAGTCCCTCCAACTCCTCCTCCGAGGCCCCCGACGCCTCGATCTCGAACCGCGTCCGAATACTCTCGAAACCGACCGCCACGTCCTTCGAGATACCGAGCGTTCCCGCGAGATCCATCTCCCCCGTCACCGTCACCTCGATGCGTTCGGCCTCTATCCCCATCGCCCCGGCGACCATCTGGCAGGTGACCTGGGCGCAGGCGGCGAGCGCCCCCAGCAGCAAATCTCCCGAGCAGGCGGCCGTTCCGGCGCCGCCGACGCCGGCGTGGGCCTGGGCCTCGTAGACCGCGCGGCCGATGTCCACGGAGCAGGAGATCGGGGTGTCCTCCTGGCTCGCCTTCGCCTCGAGCGTGATCCTGGACGACCCGGGCTCGCTCCGGTACTTCTCCTTCAACGGCTTCTGCATGCGCAAAAACTCCGCCTGTCTGTTCAAAACTCTCACCCCTTCGCTTTGCCGCCACGCTCTCAAACGGTGAGCCGGAAGTCAAGCTGGAAGTCGCCTAGCATCAAGAGCCGCAAGGATGGCTTTTAAGGGCCACGGCGAGCTGCACGTACTTGTTAATTCGCCGGTGGTAACACTTCGTACATGAAGGTAATGGAATCGTCGTGCTCGCCCCTAGCATGGTATTCGCGCGGACTGCGAATGTAGATCTCCACGAAGCACTTCCGGCCTACGTCCGCGTTTGTCATGGTCAAGCTGAGTACGTTGTTTTCTTGCCATCCGGTTTCCCGACCGCCTGTTATCTCGGCGTTGTACGAAAGGGTATCGTCCATCGGGTCGGTCGCTGAGACAACCCATTCCACGGTGTCTCCGGGACGAAGACGCGCTCCGGTTTGGAAGATCAATCTGGTGTCGGCGGGAACCCACACGTTTCCCAAATTGTCGCGTACGCACTCTAGGCGTGGGTAGTAGTCGTCTCCGGTTTCCATCTTGCTCCTGTACCTGACTAGACGATTCCTGATCTCACCTGATATACCGATTATCAGGTGTTTCTGGTGAGACAAGAGTTCCCGCTGATGGGCTTGTGGGTCCCGCAATTTCTCCAGTTCGGTTAGGAAGACTTCTATCGTTTTCCACTTGCCAAGCGCCTGCGAAAATTCGCCGGACCAGTTCTTCTTTAGGATAGTCCCAAGATCGTAGAAGTCAGCGTAATAAAGGAGCCTTTCCTCTACTGCTCCCGTCTGCTGCCGCTTTGCCTCTGCGGCCTTACGCTTCTTCCATATTTCGATTCTCTCTTCGGAGACACCACACTCATCTATCCACTCGTCTCCGTATTCTCCCTCTAGCACACGCGCGATAAAGTCCCGGAGAGAGTTCTCTACTTCCTTTAAGGCTTCGTGTGCGTCCATGTTCCTATTTTAGCGGCTTCTGCACGGACCTGAGATCCAAGATCACCCTCCCGAGATGGCTTCCCTCTAGCGGTCTATTGTAGCCCCTCCGTCACGATGCAGGGTTGCCTTACATGTGTAAAACATGTGTTACTCTTTTTTGCATGACAAAGATGATCCAGATCCGGAACGTCCCCGACGACCTTCACCGCAAGCTGAAGGTGCGGGCGGCGCAGGAGGGCATGACGCTCTCGGGCTACCTGCTTTCGGAGATAGAGTCGGTGGCGAAGAAGCCTACGATGAGGGAGTGGCTTGAGAAGGTGAGTCACGACGAGCCGGTCGAGGTGGACGAGATGCCGGAGGTGACGATCCGTAGGATGCGTGATGCGGACGATCCCCGCGACCTCGATTAGACATACGTGATCGTGCTGGACGCGTCGGCTGCGGTGGCCGTGCTGCTGAACCTCGACGCGGGCGCCCCGCGTATCCGGGAGAGGATGGATCGGGCGGGCGACGATCTACACGCGCCGCACCTTTTCGAGATCGAAGTCCTGAGCGTCTTGAGGCGCTACGCCCTGAACGACAAGCTCTCCCCCGCCAGGGCACACCTGGCCCTGGACCGGCTCTCCACCATGAGCATCTCCCGCTACCCCCACACCGCCATGCTCCCTCGCATCTGGGAGTTGCGGGACAACGTCTCGGCCTACGACGCCGCCTATATCGCGCTTGCCGAGATGCTCGAAGCTACCCTCGTCACTCGGGACGCCCGGCTCGCCCGCGCCCCCGGAATACGGGCCGAGGTCGAGGTATATGCGTAAGTCCATCTGTTGCGGCTAGAATAGAGACGTCGGTTTGTGGGGACCCGTGAGGAGCAGGTATGAATAAGACGATGCTTCAGGGCAGGGTAAGGAAGCTCCTGGACAGCTTCGAGGGCCGGGAGCCCCTGCGACGCCTGTTCTAGTCGGAGCTGAATTACGAACGCAGGGACGACCCTTTGAGCACGCGCGGGTGGCCTGAGACGGTTACTAGCGTTTTGGCGGAAGATCCCACCATCCTGGCATTCGGCGGCTCGGACGACGGGTTCGAGGTGATCCACTGCCGCCTCGACTCAGACAAGCTCTCCCTCCAGGCGGAGCGCCGCGTGATGGAGAAGCTCCACTCCGACGGCCACGACCGCGCCCTCTTCGTCTTCTCCGACGCGGGCCGCGTCCGCTGGCACTTCGTGAACGCCCGCTTCTCGGACGACGAGGGCCGCCGCCGACTGTACCGCCGCATTGCCGTCGGCCCCGAGGAGGAGCACCGCACCGCCTCCGAGCGCCTCGCCATGCTGGACCTCGACGGCCTGGAAGACGCCTACGCCCTCGACGTCCAGGACAAGCACGACGAGGCTTTCAAGGTCGAGCCGGTTACAGACGAATTCTTCCGTAAGTACGCCGAGGTCTTCGCCCGCGTCGAGGGGCTCGTGGAAGGCATCGGCGACAGCGAACGCAAGCGGCTCTTCACCCAGCGGCTGTTCAACCGCCTGATGTTCCTGGCCTTCGTACAGAAGAAGGGCTGGCTGAAGTTCGGCGGAGACCCGAACTACCTGCCCGCCCTCTGGAAAGACTACGCCGCCGACGACTTCGAGGGGAAGAACTTCTACCGCGACCGGCTCAAGCCCCTGTTCTTCGCGGGGTTGAGCC
>JACDGB010000264.1 GCA_013815485.1 Rubrobacter sp. | reverse complement strand
AGGGCGACCTGAATCGGCACCTGGACGCCGAACGAGCCGATGAGATTGGCGCGGTGAGCGCGGCGTTCAACCGCATGGTGGAGACCATCGGCCGGCGGGAGCAGATGGGAAGCTCCTCAGCGGACCAGGACGGAGCAGAAGGCAACGGTTTGGCTTGGCGCGACGCTCCCTCACGGGTCACGCTGCACCGGCTGGTCTCGCAACTACGCACGAGGATTACGCGGCTGGGCAACGCCGAGACGGCGGACGGCGCCACGGAAGAAGAGCGGCGCGAGCTTGTCTCGCAGCTCGAAGGGCTCTCGCAGGCGGTGGCGCGGGTGACGGAGTTTGGCTTCCCGCTGGACCTGGATCTTTCGCGCACCGACATCCGCGAGTTGGTCTACCGGGTGTTCATGCGCTACGGAGACGAGTTCGCCGACCGATCCGTCAGCCTGGACCTGGAGATCTCGCCCGAGGTTGACTACGCTGTCGTGGACCGGCTGAAGCTGCGGGAGGCTTTGGCCGAGTTGCTACGCAACGCCCTCGACGCGCTGCCGGAACGTGGCGGGCACCTGGGGTTGCGCTCCCGCCTCTCCGAGGACGGCGCGGAGCTCCTGATCGAAGTGGCCGACGATGGCGCGGGCGCGGAGCAGTCCCTCATAGACGCAGCCTTCGACCTCGCCGGAGACGGCGAAGAAGGCCAGCCTCACACCGGCCTGACCCTGACAAAGGCTATCGTCGAGCAGCACGGCGGCAGCTTCGGCATCGAGAGCGAACCCGGCGAGGGTACCTACGCCCGGATGCAATTGCCTCTCCGCAGATAGCCCGCCAACGTCAGTAGTCTCGAACCGCGCGGGATTAGGATACCCGGGCACCGGGTAAGACCCCAAAACACCAAAAAAAGCTAATGAATAGGAGTGGATGCATGGCTACTGCGGAACGGCGCGCTGACGTTGTATGGAGGGGCGATCTACCGACCGGCTCTGGTTCTCTGGACCTGGAGAGCAGCGGGATACTCAAAGGGGCTGGGATCACCTGGGCCTCACGAACGGAGCAACCGGAAGGCAAGACCAGCCCGGAAGAACTCATCGCCGGGGCCCACGCCGGTTGTTACTCGATGGCCTTCTCCAACGTCCTAGCCGAAGGCGGCAACGTGGCCGAACAGCTCGACGTGAGCGCCACCTGCACCTTCGATGCGGGGAGCATCAAGATCACCACGATGGTACTCGACGTGCGCGGGCGCGTCCCCGGCCTCGACGAAGAGGGCTTCCGCAGCGCCGCGGAAGAGGGCGAGAAGGCATGCCCCGTCTCCAACGCCCTGCGCGGCAACGTGGACATCCAAATCAACGCGACCCTGGTGTAGCCTGAGCTAATTCTTCACTCCCGGATTCGGGCCATCGAATAAGCGTCAACGTACCCACCGTCACGGAAGGCATAGCGGCGGTGGGTTCCTTCTATCTCGAACCCGAACTTCTCGTACAGCGCGAGGGCGGCTTTGTTGTCCGTGTATACCGTAAGCTCGATGCGCGTCAGGTTCAGCCAGTTGTCCGCGAGGTCCAAGACCGCTTCCATGAGCGCGGTGCCGACGCCTTTTCCTTGCCAGTCATCGCGCACGGACATGCCGATCTCAGCGGCGTGCCGCACGCGCCAGCGGGCTGGCGAGGTGTGCAGGCCGAGGTTGCCGACCAGTTCATCGTCCGCGCAAGCCACCAGGAAGAAGCCTTCTCTGGAGATCTCCGAGAGCCGTTCACGCCATCTCTCTCGCGTCGGGAACGGTAGCTGTAGCGTGCCGGCTATCACCTGCGGGCCGCTGAAGATCCGGTGCAGCGCATCGGCGTCCCCCGGCTCGGCGTGACGAATGGTTATCTCCACGATGTGGCCTCCCTCGAATCCGCTGGCTGTCACAGGATAACGTAGAGCCACTAAAAGAGAGCCCCCGCCGATGAGGCGAGGGCTCGGTAGTGTGAAGGGTGTGTTTCGGGCGTTACGTCGTGCGGGGCTCCTCTTGCGGGGTGGACTCCTGAAGCTCCTGTTCTATGTTGGAGATGCCGGTGAGGGAGCGGACCTGGATCTCATCGTAGGAAACCTGGAGGCCCTGTTCGCGCTCGCGTTCGGCCCCGCGCCCGCCCAGCAGCGTGCCCAGGTAGCAGCCCAGGAAACCCAAAGGCACGGAGAAGAGGGCCGGATACAAGAACGGGAATGGAGCTTCGATGGGGATGATCGGGGTCGCCGGAGGCTCCGGGTTCGGGCCGGTCATCACGTTGGGGCTGAGCATGATCAGGACGATGCAAGAGATCAAACCGACCAGGATGCCAGCCACCGCCCCGGTCGTATTGAACCTCTTCCAGAAGATAGTCAGCAAAATGACCGGAACATTCGCGCTCGCCGCCACCGCGAACGCGAGCGCGACCAGGAACGCCACGTTGAGGCTCGCCGCCGGTATCGCAAGCAGTATCGCGAGGACGGAGATGCCGACCGCCGTGAAGCGGGCCGCGCGAAGCTGTTCCTGCTCCGAAGCCTCGCCGCCCCGGATCACATTCGAGTAAAAGTCGTGGGCGAAGGCGCTCGAGGCTGCCACGACGAGCCCGGCGACCACCGCCACGATGGTGGCGAAGGCGACCGCCGAGATGAAGGCGAAGAAGATGGGACCGCCAAGCGCCTCCGCGAGCTGCGGGGCCGCGAGGTTGCCTGCGGCGTTCGCTTCGGAGATGGCGTCCTGGCCCACGATCAGGGCGGCGCCGTAACCGAGGATCGGTGTCAGCAGGTAGAACAGGCCGATGATCCAGGTCGCCGTGATGATGGAGGAGCGGGCCGTCTTGGCATCGGCGACGGTGAGGAACCGGATCAGGATGTGCGGCAATCCGGCTGTTCCGAGCACGAGAGCGATGTTGAGGGAGATCACATCCAGCCCCGCGACGAGACCGGCGGGCGGCGGCGGCAACACCATATCGGAACCCAACTGCGAATCAACCTCGTTGAAGAGGGTGATGGGGTTGAATCCGTAACGGGCGAGCACGAGCACCGAGAGCGAGATCGCGCCGGCTATCAGCAGCACGGCCTTGACGATCTGGATCCAGGTCGTCGCCACCATGCCGCCCGCCACGATGTAGAAGGTCATCAGGATGCCGATGACGACGACCGAGAGCGTGTACGGCAAGCCGAGCAAAAGCCCGACCAATGCGCCCGCGCCGTTGAGCTGCGCGACCATGTAGAACATGCTGATCGCAATGGTACTGAGAGCCGCCGCCGACCGGACGCTCGGCTTGTTGAACCGGCTCGCCAGCATGTCCGCGAACGTGTACTTGCCCAGGTTCCTCAATGGCTCCGCCACCAGCAACAGCACCACCAGATACGCCACCAGGAAGCCTATGGAGAGGTAGAAACCCGAGAAGCCGGTGAGTGAGATGGCGCCCGCGATCCCGAGGAATGATGCCGCCGAGAGGTAGTCGCCGGAGATGGCGAGGCCGTTTTGCCAGCCCTTGATATTCCCTCCCGCGACGTAATGGTCGCTGGTGGATTTGTTCTTGCGAGATGCCCAGATGGTGATGCCGAGCGTCAGGGCGATGATCAGGACGAAGAATATGATGGATATTGTCTGATCACTCACCCTGACGACCTCCCGGCTTCACCGTTCTCACTAGTTCCGTCACCCTCCGCTGCCTCGTGCCGTGCCCGGTCCACCAGGTCATCCCACCGGTTGGCTCGGCTGACGTAGACGTGCATGAGCACCCACGTCATCACGAACTGCGCGAAAGCGTATACGTAGGCCAGATTCAGCGCCCCTACTACGTTCGCATCCAGAACGGTGGTGAACGCCGTCAGAAAAGGCAACCCGAAATAGAACACCAGGAAAAAGATCGTCGCCGGTAAGATAAATGCTTTCCTCTGTTTCGTCAGCTCCTTGAACGCCGGCGTCCGCTCG
>JACDGB010000263.1 GCA_013815485.1 Rubrobacter sp. | reverse complement strand
CTCCAAGACGAGCGCCTTTCCGCCACGGGTCTCTATCTCGCGGCGAACTTCTTCGAGTGGTTCCCGCTTGCGGGAGCAAAGCACGACGTTCGCCCCGGCGCCTGAGAGAGCTTCGGCCATGTAGCGACCGAGGCCGCGACCGCCGCCGGTGACCAGTGCCGTCCGGCCATCGAGCCGGAAGAGATCCAGAGTATCCATATCGCGTCTCCTTCCCTAACTCGGCGACGGCGGAGGCGGCGCTATTGTCCCAGCCTCTACGCCCGCCGCGCGTTCTTCTTCGACGAGGACGCGCCGGAGGAGTTTGCCGACGGCGCTCTTTGGCAGTTCGTCGCGGAACTCCAGCAATTTCGGGGTCTTGTATGGGGCGAGGCGTTCCTGACAGAACTCGATAAGGTCCGCTCCGGTGACGGCGGCGTCTTTGCGCCTGACTACGAATGCCTTGACGCTCTCGCCGCGGTACTCGTCCGGGATGCCGATGGCGACGGCTTCGGCGACGGCCTCGTGGGCGAAGAGGACTTCTTCGATCTCCCGCGGATACACGTTGTAGCCGGAGGCCAAGATCATGTCCTTCGTCCGGTCCACGATGTAGAAGTATCCGTCCTCTTCCATCCGGGCGATATCCCCAGTGTACAGCCAATCATCCCGGAGGGTGTTCGCGGTCTCATCCGGCATGTTCCAGTAGCCCTTCAATACCTGCGGGCCGCGGACGATCAACTCCCCCGACTCCCCGATGGACATTTCGCGTTCTCCAGTCTCCACGTCCACGATGCGGGCATCGGTGGATGGAATCGGTATCCCGACGCTGCCCTCGCGGCCCGCGCCCGCGAAGGACGGGTTGAAGTGGGTGACGGGCGACGCCTCGGAGAGCCCATATCCCTCGAACAGCGGGCGTCCGGTCTTGTCCTCGAAAGAACGCTTGAGGTTGACCGGCAGCGCCGCTCCGCCAGCGGTGTAGGTACGGACTTCGTGCAGGCGGTGCTTTCGGAGATTCGCGCCGCTCGCGTTCAGGGCCATGTACATGGTCGGGACGCCGGAGAACATCACGGGACGTTCGTTCAGGAAGAGGTCGAGGACGGCATCCACGTCGAAACGCGGGAGGAGGAGTTGGTTCAGGCCCTCGACGATGCCGAGAAACATCACGCAGGTCAGGCCGTAGATGTGGAAGAAGGGGAGAGCCCCGATCACCTTCGGGTTGCCCTCGAAGGCCGCGGGGTCGTCCACGAACATGTCGAGCGACTGGCGCACGTTGGCCGCCAGATTGCGGTGCGTGAGCATCGCGCCCTTCGACACCCCGGTCGTCCCGCCCGTGTACTGCAACGCCGCCAAGTCCTCCACCGGGTCTATCCCAACCTCCGGCGCGGGCTCCGCATCCATCTCCAGAAAGTCCCCGAAACTCCGGTGTCCCGACTCCAGATTCTCCGGCTCTTCCGCAAGAGAGACCACGATCACATCCCTGATATTCGTCTCGGCCAGGACGGCTTTCACCCGTGGGTAGGCGCTGTCGTGGACGACGATGGTTTCGGCGCCGGAGTCTTCGAGGAGGTGTGAGATCTCGCGCTCCACGTACATCGGGTTGACCTGGGTGACGACGGCCCCGAGCCTCATGGCGGCGAGGAAGGAGATCACATACTGCGGACAGGTCGGGAGCATGAGCGCGACCCGGTCCCCCTTCCCAACCCCACCTGCCGCCAGCGAAGCCGCCATCTGTTCGACGAGTGCCTGAAGCCGCTCGAAGGTGAACTCCGTCCCGTGAAACGTAAGCGCGGTCTTCCCCCGATGCCGCTCGACGGACTCCCGAAACAGGTCATGCAGCGAACCCCCAAACACCGCCGACTCCGGCTCCAGATGACCTTCGTAAACCTTCAGCCACGGTTTCTCCGTGCCGAACACTCCGCCTCCTCCCATGCCGCCAGACAGGACCGGCGGAAGGTTTTCCTATCTTTCCCTACCCACGATTTCTCTCCGGGAATAGTACTGATGAAACCCCGTCCGGGGCAAGTAAAGGCGGTTCCTGCGCCACTGTACAATTCAGGTGGCCGGAAAGATTTCCCACTCCACGGCCCGAAGAGTCTCCATGAGGTTCGCGGTCATTCTATGCGTGTGCGTGCTCGCGCTGACCGGATGCGGAGCAGCAGCCGGAGATGGCTCCACGCCGGAAGGAACCACGCCCGATGTCTCCCCCACCCCCGCTTCGAGCCGGGAGCAAGCGCCGCAAACCGCCCGCGTCGTGTGCGAGCGTGACGGGGGGACCCGTCTGCTCACGCCGGAGGTCCGGGCGCGGCCTGATGGGGTGCATTTCGAGATCTCAAACCGCCTGGGCAAGGACACCGGATACGCTGTCGAGACCCCCGACGGCGGCGGCATGGGTGGCAACGCCCCGAAGGGCGAGAGCCGCCGCGTTGGGGTCTTTCCGCCCGGTAAAGTGCGCATCGGGTGCTACCCGTCTCGCAATGCCGACCTCGATTACACGAAGCTGACGGTTCTCGCGGGCGACAGCGGCTATAAATCGGTCGAGTTGGAGTGTCCCGGCGGGAGAGCCATCACGAGGATGGACGGTGTAGCCGGGGACGTTGCGAAGATAGACGAAGATCCGGTCGCGTTCGTCCGCCACGAGCTATCGGGCCGCCTCGAGGAGGGGGACGTGGTCGGGGCCGCAGGATATCCCGAGAGCCGGGATGAGAGAGCCGTCCGCGTGATCCGTGACGGGCGGGTCATCTTCACCGTCTCGTACCATCGCGAAGGAGGCGGCTGGCTGGAGGAAAGCTTCTTCAGTTGTGAAGGGTTCTGATATCAGCCCGCAAAAGAGCCGGGACCCTTTCGGACCCCGGCCCACTGTTCCGTCGCTCAGTCTGGCTTGTCAGCCCGCGACGGCTTTTTCCATCAACTTCTGCTGCGCGATGTCGTGGATAACTTTACGGGCGTTGCACCTTCTCGCAGTTGTTGAGGACATCGTCGCGGTCAGCGAAGGCCCTGTCGAAACCGTCGCCGCAGTTGACGATGTCGCGCCCGGCCGGACGGCTGGCGGAGATGATGAGGTCGTTGCCGTCGCCACCGTTGAGGACGTCCTGGGCGTCGCGGCGTGCCGAGAATCCGCCGGCGAGCATGATGTCGGAACCGTCCCCGCCGTGGAGGATGTCCGTCCCGAAACCGCCGGCCATGCGGTCCCTGCCCTCTTCGCCGTATATCTTGTCCTCGCCCGCGTCACGCGACCCGAAGCCCTTCGACCCGAGCAGGTCGTCGTTGCCGGTCCCACCGTACATGACGTCGTCACCCAGGCCGCCGATCAGCAATCCCTTCCTCCGTCCGTCGCTACCGCCCAGACCGTGGATCACGTCGTCGCCGCCGTTACCATCGAGCCTGTCCGGTTTGTCGGTGCCGGTGAGCACGTCGCTGCCGGGGCCGCCGGCCTCGTTGACCGCCAGCGCCACCCCACTTGCCAGAAGCAACGCCGCCGCCATCACCGTCAGTAGAAGGATTGCTCGTCGCATCCCTCTCTCCTTTCCTCGGGCAGGGCAACGACCCCGCCAGACGCCGTAACGCAAGTATCATAGGCACGAGACGAGATCCCGCGCATCCCCCAAATGGACTATTTTTGTAACTTTCCCGGTGATTTTTCGAGGCTCGTCCGTGCATCTCGGTTTCCTTATCAACGGGCCTCAGACAATGGCGTTGCCTTTTTTCTCGAAGACCCGGAAGGTGCCTGTCCCCATTGCGACGAGGGTGCCGGTTTCGTCGTGGACCTTCGCTTCGGCAGTGGCCGTGCGGCGTGTGCGGTGGACCACCTCGGAGCGGCAAATGATGCGGCCCTCGCTCACCGAGCCCAGGAAATGGACGTCCATCTGGATCGTGGCTGACCTGACGCCCACGAGCGCGAGCACGGAGAGTCCCATCGCGTTGTCTATGAGCGAGGCATATACGCCACCGTGCAAC
>JACDGB010000036.1 GCA_013815485.1 Rubrobacter sp. | reverse complement strand
CTTGTATCCCCTTGTTCACCGGATACACCGGCACGAACCGCCCCGCGTGAGGCCCGAAGCCGTCGCCCGGCTCGGTGGGGTCTTCGTCCACCACCTCGATGCTCTTGGCGGCAATTTGAATGCCGTAGCGGCGCTGCACCTCGCCGGAGACCACGACGCGCACGTCCGGGGTGAGTTGCCCCGCCAGCCAGTGACGTCCCCATACCGTGGCCGGGATGTAGCCCGTGCCGTCGTAGAGTTGCGCCGCGAAGCCCGGCGAGCGTCCGCGCACCGGACGGCCCACGGGACGCACGCTCACCACCCGGCCAACGACCGTCGCCCGCTCCCCCACGCGCAACTCGGAGATGCGCTTCACGTTCGAGAGGTCCTCGTGGCGGGAGGGATAATGCGACACGAGATCCGCGAGGGAGACGATGCCGAGTTGTTCGAGCGACGCTTCTATGCGGGGTCCGATCCCCGGAATCTCCGTCAGGGGCCGCGCTCGCAAATCCGCCAGCGTAACCCGCTGCACGATGGGATGCGCCGTCTCCGGGGCGGTCGCCGCGCTGCTAGAGATAGCCCACGCCATATGCTCCGGGTCCGGCGTGAGATCCCACGACGCCCCCGATCTCCGTGACGAGCGGCTCCTTCACGCCGAGTGAGTCAACAAGCTCTTCGATGGCTTCCGGCGCGTCAACGTGACCGAAAAGCAGAGAGCGTCCCTCGTCGGCGGCTGGCTTCACCTCTTCGAGTATCGTGGCGAGCTGTCGGCGGCGGCCCCGCGTCCGCTTGTGTGGCACCACCTCGCCGTCCTCGACCTTCAATACCGGCCGGATGTCGAGCGCCGTGCCGAACAACCGCTGCGCCCGTCCGATGCGCCCGCTCTTTTGCAGGTACTCCAGCGTGCCGACGGCGAACAGCACACTGGCGCGCCGGATCGCCACCTCCGCCGCCCGTCGGACTTCGGCAAAGTCACCACCGTCATCCACGACACGGATCGCCTCATTCAAGATGAGACCCGACCCCATCTCCGCGCTCCGCATGTCCATGACCTCGACCGGCCTTCCTGCCATCTCCGCAGCCGCGACGGCGGAATCGTAAGTCCCACTGAGCTTGCGCGAGACGGTCAGCACAAGGATGTCGTCGTAGGCGCTCAGGGTCTCGTACGCCTCCACGAACGCGCCCGCCGGGGGTTGGGACGTGGTCGGGAACGTGTCAGCCTCCTTCATCCGCGCATAGAATTCGCCGGTCGTCATGTCCACTTTGTCCGTATAAGATTCCTCGGGGCCGAAGTGGAAGGTGAGCGGGACTATGCGAACGTCCGGGCGTTCGCGCACGCCGGTCATCAGGCTCGTCGTCGAGTCCGTGACGATAGCGGTCGTCACTCGGCCACCATCTGGAGCGGATACATCGGCTGCCCGCCGTCCCTGACCTCGACCTCGACACCGAGGCTCCGGATATCCTCCGCCAGCTTCAGGCTCGCCGCCTCGCCCAACTCCGCTCCGCGCAGGATCGTGAAGATGTCCGCGCCTCCTTCCAGGATCTTCTCCACAAGCCGCATCGCCGCCGCGTCCACCGTCGCCTCCACGGCAAGAAGCTCCCCGTCGAGCAGCCCCATGTACGCTCCCTCTGGCACATCAAGGTCCCCGATGCGAGCCTTGCGGACGGCACGGGTCACCTCACCGCAGCGTAGTCCGGCAAGGATCTCATGCATCTCCTCCGCGACATCCTCGGGATCGCCCTCCGAGTCGAAGCCGACCATCTCCGCGAGCCCGCTAGCGATGCTCGTCGTCGGCACCACGTACACGCGGGCTTTCACCAGTTCCCCGACCTGCTCGGCGGTTGGCACGATGTTCTTGTTGTTCGGCAGGAGGATCACGGCGTCCATCCCGGTCTCTTCCACGGCCCGCGCGAAGTCCGCGGCGCTCGGGTTGGAACCTTGTCCGCCTTCGATCACCACGGCCCCCATTGACTCGAAGAGCCCCCGGCTGCCCTCTCCCCGAACCGCCGCCACTACGCCCACCTTCCCAGCCAGGCGAGCGGGGCGTCCTTTCGCCGAGCGTTCCCGGACTTGATCCTCCATATCATCCACCTTGACGCCCCGGAGCCGTCCGAAACTACCTGCGTATGAGAGCGCGTCACCGGGGTCCTGAGTGTGAAGATGCACCTTCACGACATCGTCATCCGGGATCACCAACACGCTGCGCCCGACCTCGTGGATGTGATCCTCGAAAGCTCCAGCATCGCCGTCGAAGTCCACGACCAGAAACTCCGTGCAATAACCCCACTGCTCTTCGCTCGCATGTATAGCGTCCAGATCCGGCCCCTCTCCAGCTTCATCCGCTTCGGACACCTCGATCTCCTGCCCGCTGAAGGCGGCGTATATGCCATCGAGGACCGTTGCGACCCCCAGTCCGCCCGCATCCACCACGCCCGCATCCCGCAGTACGTCGAGGAGATCGGTGGTCCGCCGCACGGATTCATGCGCTTCCCTCGCCGCGGCTCTGGATACTGACAGGAGATCCAGGCCCTCCTCCTCGGCGGAACGGGCGGCGACGGCGGCGTCCTTGATGACGGTGAGCATGGTTCCCTCGACCGGCTCGCGCACCGATGCGTAAGCCCGGTCCCTGGCCCCTTCCAGTGCTATGGCAAAAGCGTCGGCGGAGAATGAGGTCTCCGCGGCCAGGGCATCGCAGGCGCCACGTATCATCTGCGACAGGATCACCCCTGAGTTGCCGCGGGCGCCCATGAGGGCCGCCCGAGAAGCGGCGCGGCTTGCTTCTTCAGCGCTCGCGTACGGCTCGTTCGCGGTCTCCTTGAGCACCGACTCCGCCGTGAGCAGCATGTTCGTGCCGGTATCGCCGTCCGGGACGGGATAGACGTTGAGGGCGTTTATGCGGTCGGCCTGATTCTTGAGCGCGGCATGGGCGGCGGCCACGACGGGGACCATCCTTATCTCCATGCTCTCCGCCCCTTCACGCCTGCCTCCGTAGCGTCACCTCACGACCGGCTTGCCGGTCGCTCCAATACCTGTCATCCTCTGAGAGTCTGGTACAATCCTCGCTCGGACGCGACGACGATTGAAGTGTCGAGTCCCCGTATATCGGTCGGTATCCTAGCACAGGAGATTTCTCGTGGCGAAAGTATGTTATTCCTGCGGAAAGCACCCGGACTTCGGGAACGCCCGCAGTCATTCCCTGCGCGCCACCCGCCGGCGCCGCAACCCCAACCTTCAGAAAGTGCGGATCCAGGAGGGCCCGTCAACCAAGCGCATCTGGGCCTGCACCTCATGCCTGAAGGCGTTCAAGGTACGCAAGGCCATCGCGGTTCCGCGGCCTGTCGCCGCGAGCGCGGAAGCCTAAACCCGCCCGGCCCCGGAGCCACTCCGGTTGCCCAGGTGATGCCCGGCGGTCTCTTCCGGCCGCCGCTCTCCCAGACGGACCATGAGATCCGCCATCTCCATCGCCGTCATGGCGGACTCGAACCCCTTGTTGCCGGCCTTCGTTCCCGCCCGCTCTATTGCTTGCTCGATGGTATCGGTGGTCAGAACGCCGAAGATCACGGGCAGGTCCGTCTCCAGCGTGACTGATGAGACCCCGCTCGCGGCGTTTCCCGCGACGTAGTCGAAGTGCGGGGTGGAGCCTCTGATGACGGCTCCCAGGCAGATCACCGCGTCGTAGCGCCCGGAGAGTGCCATCCGCTTGGCGGCGAGCGGTATCTCGAATGCACCCGGCACCCACGCCACGTCCACGGCTTGTGGGTTCCCTCCGTGGCGACCTATCGCGTCGAGCGCGCCATCAACCAGCGACCGGACGATGAACTCGTTGAACCGGGCGGCGACGATCCCGAAGGAACGACCGGCTGCCGTGAGGTTGCCTTCGATGCGGTTGGGTCCGGTCGCGCTCTCCACAGTTAGGACCCGTCGAAGATGTGGTTTAGTTTCTCCTGCTTGGTCCGCAGGTAACGGTCATTGTAGCCATTTGGTTCTATCTGCAACGGTATCCGCTCGCCGATCTCCAGCCCGAACCCCTGCAATCCGACGACCTTCGTCAGGTTGTTGGTCAAAAGCCGGATGCGCTCGAAGCCGAGGTCCTTGAGGATCTGGGCTCCGATGCCATAATCCCTGAGATCCGGAGCGAAACCAAGCTGCTGGTTGGCCTCCACGGTATCCAGTCCTTCATCCTGGAGATGGTACGCCTTCATCTTGTTGAGGAGTCCGATGCCACGGCCCTCCTGCTGCATATAGACGATGACTCCCTCGCCCTCCTCGGCGACCTGCGACATCGCGGCCTTTAGCTGCTCGCCACAGTCACAGCGCAGCGAGTGGAGCGCGTCGCCCGTCAGGCACGCGGAATGCACCCGCACGAGCACGTCCTCCTTGCCCTCCGGCTCGCCCATGACCAGCGCGATGTGGGTCAGGCCGTCTATGTCGTTCTCGTAGGCGCGGAGGCGAAACTCGCCGTATGGGGTGGGCAGGCGGGTCTCCACGGCGAACTCGACGTGTTTTTCATAGGCGCGGCGGTACTCGATGATCTGGGCCACCGTCACCATCTTGACGCCGTGTTCTTTGGAGAACGCCTCCAGGTCCGGCACGCGAGCCATCGTGCCATCGTTGTTCATGATCTCGCAGATAACCCCCGACGGCCTCAGGCCAGCCAAACGCGACAGGTCAACCGCCGCCTCGGTCTGTCCCGCCCGCTGCAAGACACCGCCGGAACGCGCCCGCAGGGGGAAGACGTGGCCCGGCATCACGAGATCCTCCGGTCCCGTGGCCTCATCAACGGCCACGCGGCAGGTGTGGGCCCGGTCGGCGGCTGAGATGCCGGTCGTGATGCCATCCTTCGCCTCGATGGAGGACGTGAAGGCCGTGCCCATGCGCGAAGAGTTGTGCTGGACCATCTCCGGGATCTCCAGTTGGTCCACGATCTCACCGGCCATCGGCAGGCAGATAAGCCCCTTCCCGTAAGTCGCCATGAAGTTGATGTCATCGGCGCTCACGAGCTCGGCGGCCATCGTCAGGTCGCCTTCGTTCTCGCGGTCTTCGTCGTCACAGACAATGACCATCTTGCCGGCCTGAATGTCCTCTATGATGTCCTCTATCGGGCTAAACGGCATCTTCCACTCTCCTCTCGAAGTTTGTAAATTCTCTCAACCTCGACTCCATGAGCCGCTCCACGTACTTGCCTATGACATCCGCCTCCAGGTTCACTTTTCGCCCGGCCTTCAACTCCCGGAGGTTCGTATTCTCGCGGGTCTGAGGCAGGATCGAGACGTCGAACGACCCTTCGTCTAGCGATGCCACGGTGAGGCTTATCCCATCAACGCAGACACTGCCCTTTTCCACGGTGTACCGCAAAACGTCCGCCGACGCCGTGAACGTCCACATCTGGGCGTCTCCTTCGGGGCGCACGCCGAGCATCTCGCCAACACCGTCCACATGCCCCTGCACGATGTGTCCCCCGAACCGGCTCCCCGCGCCCATCGCCCGCTCCAGGTTGACCAGGCTCCCTTTCGAAAGGCCGCCGAGCGCGGTTCGCCGCAGCGTCTCCGGCATCGCATGGAATACCAACTCGTCCCGGTCCACCTCGTTGACCGTGAGGCAGACGCCGTTCACCGAGACGGAGTCTCCGATGCGCGCATCATCGCCGGCCAGATTTGCGGAGACAACAAGACGGGTCATCCCGCCCGGTTCCAGGCTCACAATGCGGCCGGTCCCTTCAACTAGTCCCGTGAACATGCTCCCCCTCCCGGCTGCTTGGATAAAAAGTGATCACGACATCCTCCCCCACTTGCTCCACGCCGAAAACGGAGAACCGGGGAGCATCGGCCACGAGGCCCGGACTGAGCGAACCCCCGGTCATGGGCACGCCTTCCGGTCCCAGAAGTTTGGGAGCATAGAAAATGGTCATTTTGTTCACGAGCCCCGCCGCGACGAAACTGCCAGCGGTCTCGCCTCCACCTTCGACGAGGAGACCCCTGATTCCCCGGCAGCCCAGCTCATCGAGGACGGAGCCCAGGTCTAGCTCGTCACCGCTCCGGGGCACGGCAACGACCTCCACGCCAAGTTCGGCCAGTTCGTGCTCGCGTCCGTCAAGAGACGATTCTTCGGCGAAGATCAGAACGGGAGATTCATGGGCCGTGAGAGCAAGCTGACTATCCGCGCTCGTGCTGAGGCGCGGGTCCAGGACGGCGCGAGTCATGGCGGGGGGCGTATCCCGCAGCCCGCGAGGAGTCAGGAGCGGATCATCGGCGCGCACGGTGCCAGCGCCGACGAGCACGGCCCCGGCCTCGGCGCGCAACGAGTGCGCCCGCTGGCGGGCCGCCTCGCCCGTCACCCACCGACTGTCGCGGGTCCGGGTGGCGATCCTACCGTCCAGGGAGGCCGCGAGCTTGAGATGCACGAAGGGCCGACCGCTCCTCATGTAATGGAAGAACTGCTCGTTCTGGCGCTCGAAAAGGCCATCGTCGAGGACCTCGACCTCTAGCCCGGCGTGGCGCAGGATCTCGACGCTCTTCCCCCGCATGCGAGGATCAGGGTCGAGATGACCGACCACTAACCGTTCGATGCCAGCGTCCATTATGGCCCTGGTGCAAGGCGGCGTCCGGCCCTGATGGTTGCAGGGCTCAAGGGTGACGTACATCGTCGCGCCGCTCGCAGTGAACCCGTTCGCGTTCAACGCGGCCACCTCGGCATGGTCGCCGCCAGCGCGAGCGTGCCAGCCCTCGCCCAAGATTTCGCCATCTCTCACGACTACGGAGCCCACAAGAGGGTTTGGGGCCGTCGTGTAACGCCCGCGCTCGGCCAAGCTGCGGGCACGGTCCATGAAACGTTCACGCGCCACTCTATCCTTTCTCCCATCCGGACTCTCACCGTCGGCGCCGGACTACGGCCAGAAGATACTGGCCTTCACCGGCTCAACCCTCGGATACACCTGAAGGTTCGCGGGCTCCCCGGATATATTCCACCGGGCTCACCGCCGGTGCGGGAATTCCACCCGCCCCCGAAAGTTACTCATCAAGCTATACCACAAGCGAAACACTCCAACAAGGCAACCGCGAACAGTCCGGCACGGGACAAGACCACTCCGGAGGTAAATCGGTGACGCGATACTATGCTCTCGTCCTTGCACCGGGCGATGTCCCGAGGAACGAAGCATTCGACGCCGCTTTCGGTCTCCTTTCACCTTGCGTGATCGCCGACGCGAGGCCATCCCAAGAACCCAGGTTCGATCACCTTCTGGACCCGGAGGACATAATAGGCCGGCTCGGGAAGCTTCAAGTGGAGGCGATAGTCACCCCCGACGGTCGGTGGCACGAGACCGAAGCGGGGCAATTGTGGGACGACGATGCCTGGGGCGCAAGGGCGCGAGGAATCATTCGGCAGCGGCCAGATTATCTCGCGCCGCGGCACGTCTTCCACATTTGAGACGCGCCTCTGTAGTGGAAGACGTCAGCTAGCGGGCGGCCCTTCCGGCTTCGATGATCTTGCCCATCTCGGTCTCGGGATCTCCCTTGTAGACGGCGGAGCCGGCGACCAGAACTTGCGCTCCGGCTTCTACCATTATCGGCGCGGTTTCCGCAGTTATGCCGCCATCAACCTGGATGGGCAGGTCGGTCATCTCCTTGAGTCGTCGCACTTTGTCCGCCATCTCGGGGATGAATGACTGACCTCCGAAGCCGGGGTTTACGCTCATGACGAGGATGTAGTCCAGGTATGGGAGCGTGTACTCGATGAACTCCGGCGGGGTGGTCGGGTTCAGGGCGACGCCGGCCTCGCAGCCACCGTTCCGGATCACTTCGAGGATGCGGTGCAGGTGCGTGACGGCCTCCGGTTGCACCGAGATACTCGCGACGCCAGCCTCTATGAAAGGAGCAATCAAATTATCCGGGTTATCCACCATGAGATGGGCGTCCACGGGCAACTCCGTCGCTGCTACGAGAGATGCCGCCACGACGGGTCCGATGGTGAGGTTCGGGACGAAATGGTTGTCCATAGCATCGAAGTGGACCAGTTCCGCCCCGCCCATTTGCGCCCGGCGCACCTCATCGCCCAGGTTGGCGAAGTCCGCCGCCAGGATCGAAGGTGCCCCGACTATCCTGTCGCCCAATTCTCCCCAAAACGCCAATCGCGCCTCCTCCATCGTCAGGTATCGTGGGGAGATATTCTACAGAAACCGCAAGGCCAGCGGGGCTAATTCCGCGAACCGAGGCGGTCTTTCAGGGATTTGGCGGACGAGGCGATGATGCGCGGGATGTTACGCTGCGGCAGGCCGAGCATCTTCCCGATATCCGTCTGCGAAATGTCCTTGTAGAAAAAGAGGTGGACGACCTTGCGCTGCAATTCCGACAACGATTCCAGTGCCTGCTCCAGTTGGATCCGCTCCTCTACCGGCAGCGAAAACGTCTCGTACTGGAGGCTTTTGATCGCCGAGAGGTCGGGGGAGGCTTCGCCATCGCGCGTGAACGTCTCGTCCAGCGAGGAGACGTTGGTATCGAGGAAAATCTTCATCACCTCCATGACGCCCTCCACGGTGACGTTCACCTCTTCCGCCACCTCCTCGGGGAGCGGCGGACGCCCCAGTTCGGCGGTCAGCTCCGTGGTCGCTTCGGAGATCCTGGCGTACAAACTCCGGGCCCATCGGGGACGCTTCATGAGAGACGTGTCCCTGAAATGGTGGCGCAGTTCGCCGTCTATCATGGAGTAAGCGTAGGAGCTGAACTTCGCGTCCGAGTCGGTATTGTAGCCGTTGACCGCCTTCAAGAGCCCCACGTATCCCACTTGCAGGAGGTCCTCGCAAGGCTCTTTGGAGGACGATGCGTAACGCTTTACGATGTGGTTCAGGATCCTGCCGTGCACCTTCAGGAGGCGTTCGATGGCGCGCCGGTCGCCATTCTCGCGGTAGGCCATGATCAGGCGCATGACCCGGTCGTTCTCGACTCTCTTGGCAACGGTAGCGGTCATGCGGCCAGACTACTCGATCAGCTCGAAGATCTTGAACATCGGCAGATACATTGCGATGATGATGCCGCCCACGATGCCGCCTACGACCGCGATCATCAGTGGTTCGATTATCGAGGTGAGCGCCTTGACCGCCGCGTCCACCTCTGACTCGTAGAACTCCGCTATCTTGGTGAGCATTCCGTCAATATCGCCCGTCTCCTCGCCCACGGCGATCATGCGGGTCACCATCGGCGGGAAGACCCACTCATCTTCCAGCGGCTTGTAGATCGGGATGCCCTCGCGGATCGAATCCCGGCTCTTGAGGAGCGCCTGCTCTATGACCCAGTTGCCCGATGAGGTGGCCGTGATCTCGAGCGACTGAAGGATCGGCACGCCCGCCGCGCTCAGGGTGCCCAAAGTGCGGGCAAACCGGGCGAGGGCGACCTTTTGGATGATGTCCCCGATCTTGGCGGGGAGCTTCAGCGAGACCTTTCCCCAATACTTGCGGCCGTTCTCGGTCTTGATCCAACGCAGAAAGAAGATGACGCCGCCGATCAGGGCACCGTAGACGAAGACGCCCCAGATGCTAGTGAGGATGTTCGAGAGGGTCATCGCGATCTGGGTCGGTATCGGCAGGGTGCCACCGAGGTCAGCGAACATCTTGGCGAAGATGGGGACAATGAAGATGAGCATGAACGATGCCGCGAGGATGGCTATGACGAGGACCACTGTCGGGTAGGTCATGGCGCTCTTGACCTTTCGCCTGAGTTCCTGGTCTTTTTCGAGCTGGAACGCTATGCGGATCAACACATCATCCAGGATGCCCCCGACCTCGCCAGCTTTCACCATCTCCGTGTAGAGTTTGGAGAAGGCTTTGGGGTGCTTCTCCAGGGCCTCGGAGAGGGCGAGTCCAGCCTCCACGTCTTTGCGAATATCCACGATCGTATCCCCGAGCTGCTTGTTCGAGGTCTGTTCGCCGAGGACGTAGAGAGAGCGCACTATCGGGAGTCCGGCGTTGATCATGGTGGCGAACTGCCGGGTGAAGATGACGAGGTCAGCAAGCTTGACGCTCTTGAACGCTGCCAGGAGATCCTTCTGTCCGACTCCCTGTTCCTTGATGTTTATGACCATGAGGCCCTGCTGACGAAGCGCCGAGGCCACGGCCATCGTATCGGAGCCTTCTATCTGATCCTCGAGCACCTCGCCGCCTCGGCTGCGTGCTTTGTATGCGTATACCGCCATTTGCTGTCCTTTCCGACTCGCTGGTTAGCGCCTTAAGGCGGCGTACCCGCCGGTGTTCGCGGTGGC
>JACDGB010000262.1 GCA_013815485.1 Rubrobacter sp. | reverse complement strand
GAGTGGCGCGGAGGATGTGGTGGCGCTTGTGGGCGGGATCTTGGGAATTTTAGTATCTCTCGTGCCGCTGTTTCTGGTGGGGTTCCTGTTATTCTTCTATTTCAGGGTCAGGAAGCGCCGGGGTAGGAAGTACGGGGGTCTTCGCATCCTCGGCGACTGAGGAGGGAAACACTCCGGGGGTATCATGGAAGAGCGTGAGGTCACGATAGTCAAAGGGGGACAGGAGACCCCGTTTTCGCGGGGCATCCTGGCGCGAACCCTCGCCCAGGCCGGGGCGCGGGTCGAGCTGGCGCATCGCATAGCGAACGAGGTGCGCTCGGAGCTTCTTGCGGAACGCCGCTACATGGTCGAGGAGGAGGAGGTCCTCGCGCGCGTTCGCTCCAAACTCTTGAGGACCGACGCGGTCATCGTCAGTCGGCTCGACAAGTGGCGCGTCCTGCGCGAATCCACCGAACCCGTCGTGGTCCTCCTCGGCGGGGCGACCGGGGTGGGGACGAGCACTCTGGCGGCCGACGTGGCCCGGCGGCTCAACATCCAGAGTGTTATCGGCACCGACTCCATCCGGGAGGTTCTCCGAAAAGCCATAAGTCCCGACCTCCTCCCGATACTTCACAAAAGCTCCTATGGGGTGAAGCGGGAGGACATCCGGATACCGATGGCGGAGGAGGAGCGGGTACTCTATGGTTACCGGGCTCAAGCTTCCCAGGTCTCGGTGGGTGTGGAGGCCATTGTGGACCGGGGTCTCAAGGAGGGGACGAACTTGATCCTCGAAGGCGTGCATCTTGCGCCGGAGATCATCCTGGAACGCTACAAGGATCACCCGAACGTATGCTCGCTCGTCGTGTACCTCTCCGACCCGGACGTTCATGTGGACCGATTCCACGTCCGGGCGCTCGGGACATCCATGCGCCGTCCGGCGGAGGAGTACATCTCACACTTCCGGGAGATACGCCAGATCCACGACCACATCCTCCAGACCGCCCTGCAAACCGGGGTACAGGCCACGGAGAACGTCTCCATAGAGGCCGCCTCCGACGCCGTCGTGGCATTCGTGGCGAACCGGACCTCCGGCATGGCCGAGAAAGCTCGCAAACAGGAACCCTCGCTCCTGTTCGACGCGGGCACGCCACGGGGCGGGGTGCCGGTGCAGCGCGGCGGTAGCGGTTAGAATATCCAGAATGGCGGGAGGTAACGCGGAGATGGACCAGAGACGGTTGAGAACTTTCCTGATCGGCGGGGCGGTTGGAGCCCTGGCCGGAATTCTGCTCGCCCCCCGGAGCGGCAGGGAGTTGCGTGGCTCCATCGCCAACCGCGCCGGGGAAGCCCGTGAGCGGAGCCGTGAGTCTTACTTTCAGGCCCAGGAACGAATGCAGGAGCGTCTCGCCAGCGCCCGCGAAGGCACCCCCCGGACCCACGACCTTAAAAACGAGCCGTTCGCCGGACCCGCGAATGCCGCGCCCGAGGCAGAGCCCGAGACGGCGGCCCCGCGCGCGCCGTTGCGGGACGTGTCGTGGGACGCTCGCCAGGGAACCTCTGACGAGGAGACATCCGTGGAGGCTGGCGAAGATCGTCTGGATCTTCGCCAGCGGGTGCGGGAGACAAGGGAGCGTCTGAGGGCGCGGCTGGATGAGGGTCGTGATGACGATGACCGTGAAGAGTAGGAAGGTGGGAGCGTGAGGCCAAAGTCCTTCATGCCGGCGGTCACGGAGATATCTCCGGGCGAGGCTGGCGCGATACCTGGTCTCGAGGCGATGGTCGCTTACTGGACCGAGGAGGAGTGCTCCGCCGAAGACTGGCTGTCCGAGGTTCGGGAGGACTGGGGGCCCGCGGCGTTCGCCATGCGCAGGAGCGGGGAGACGCTGGGGTACATCCTGTACGGGCCGCCGGGGCGTCTGCCGCGCGCCGGCCGGTATCCTGTTGGGCCTCTCAGCGAGGACGGGGCTCTTCTGGCCTACGTTGACGGTGATGATCGCGTCCGGCGCCATCTGCTGGTGAGGATGCTTCGGGACCTCCGCGGCCGCGGCATCGAACGGGTGGAGGCGGTGACCAGCGACCTCGGGATGCCCCGGCATATCTCCACCGCGGTGTTGCTTGAGAGCGGTTGGCGGCCCGAACGCCGGGGTTGGCGGCGAGGTTCGCCGTACACGCTGGCTTACACGGAGCTTGGCAGCGCCGTTGAAGTAGGGGAGTTGGCTCGCGATTTTATCCGGAGCGTGAAGTTCCCGCATTTGAAGAAATCTCCCACTCCATCGCCTGGAGCCTTCAATCGGGCGACGTACTACTGGGAGCCGGTCAAGAATCCGCCTGTAGAGGTAGGATCACGGTCCTGACCGCCGAGATGCCTTCTGGCGTAGTGGCCTGTATCTCCACTATGGTCTGAGGCGCTTCGAGGTCTTCCGGGGAGACAGCCCCGCCCGGAACGGCCAGAGGCGAGAGGTCGAGTACGAACCCGACGTTTCTGGATGTTCCCACCGCCAGCTCGTCTACCGTGGCCCGGTAGTAGCGGGCTTCGGTGAGGGCGGTGTCCTCGGAGGTCACCTTCAACGTGAAGGATATATTCGAGAGTTGCTCTTCACCTCCGTTGTGGACGGTGAGGTCCAGGCTCTGGTCCGGGAGATCACCCAGCGCCGCCAGTTGTCCCTGATCGAGATCCAGGTCCAAAGACGGGTTGCTGTCGCCAGATGAACCGGAGGGAGCAAGGCTCCTTTCCGGAGAGGTGGCGAAGAGGCCGGCGAGCAACAAAAACGCGGTCGCCGTGAGGACGAACGCCAGGGCCGTCCCCAGCGCCCAGAGGATGCCGCCTCTCATCCGGAATCCCCCACCGGCACGTCGTAGACGTTGTAGAAATCCGCCAGCAGAGCGCCGGCCCGGACCTGATAGACCCGGGAGCCGGAGAGGATGCCGCGGGCAACGATGGCGATGTGGCCGCCGTCCGCGGACCACGAGAGGTCGGGCGGGCTGGTTTTGATCTCCATGTTCTCGTTGGCCGTTACCGCTTCGAGGACGTCGGTTTTCAGGTCTAGCACGTAGAGATCGGTGGGAGAGTTCAGGTTTCGGCGGCCCACGATGGCTAGCCGCTCGCCGTCCGGGGACGCCCGGAGGCTGGACGCGACGAAGTCTTCTCCGACGCCCGGCGCCGGGCCGGGCGTGCCGGAGTCGAGCGGGAGCCGATACATGTAGTAGGGCGCGGCGTCTTCGCTCTGCGCCGCTTTCTCCTCGCCAGCGACGTAGAATACGCCGTGTTCCGTCCACTGCGGCGCGCCGAAGACCTCCTCATCTCGCGGGAGATCAGCGATCCGCCACGAAGTCCCATCCGACAGGTCGAAGCCGAGGATCGCGAACCTCCCGGACCCTTCCGCCCGCATGGCAAGGACCGCCCTGTCTCCGTCCGGCGATACGGAGAGACCGGAGACCTTGCCTTGCACGAGGGAAGGATAGGTCCGGGACACCTGGCCGCTGTCATCCGTCGTGGCTAGCGCGCTCGCGGACGCGCCCTCCTCGCCGGCAATGAGAAGTCCTCCGTCAGGAAGCGGACTCATCGCCAGAACGCTGGTCGAGACTTCATCCACGCTCAGGATCTCGTCCCCTTGGCGCGTACGGTAGATGGCGCTTGAAGTTCCGTCCCTCTTCGAGAGGTCCGCGCTGAGTATCGCGAGGCTATCGCCGGAGGCCCATTCGATCTCCTGGGCGCCAAAGTCCCTGGTCGTCCGGTGCCGAAGGTAGCTAGCGTCCGTTGGCTTTTCCACGACGTACCCGTCCATGATGAATGAGATCCGGACCCCAGATGGACTCCACCGCGGAGATCCCTTGTCGCCAGGCCCCGCCGTCAATGGCCGAACCGAAGGCCCCAGCCCAACGTCTGTTCCGCCGCGTTCCGCCGGCTCGGCTGGTATGATGACTTCCTCGGCCCGTCCGCACCCGACCAACATGAGTACC
>JACDGB010000261.1 GCA_013815485.1 Rubrobacter sp. | reverse complement strand
CTCGAAGGCCATCGGGTCCAGGGCGGCCATGAAGGAGACCAAAGCCTCCCGCGCCCGAGGCGTAGACGCTACCAGCTCCCTGGCCTGCAATTCGCGCCCCGGCTCCCATCCCTCCTTCCACCCGGATATCTGGTAGAGGAGATAGCCTTCGATTCCACCTCCTCGCTCGTAGACGACGGCGCTCTTTCCCTCCTCATCGTCCTGCCAGAACCGTTCGCCGCGCCACTGCTCCTCGCTCCGGCGCACGCAGCACTGGTGGCGGGCGGCCTGTTTCTCGAACAAATCCATCATCTCCGGCAAATCCTCATGCTGGGAAGCTCGCGTGTGTTTCTGCTCCGAGCTGGACGGGAGATCCGTGGGCTCGAAGGTGTATACGAGTGACTCGCCGGCGAGCTCGTAGCCGTATGCTCGGTAGAAGGCGTGGGCGAAGGGCCAGAGCATGGAGAGATGGACATTTCTCCCGTGCATATCCCGGAGGATTTCCCTCATCAACTCTCCGGCGTAGCCCCGGCGGCGGTAGGCGGGGTGCGCCGTGACAGCGGCGACGCCGCCCATCGGGCGCGGCTCGCCGTCCACGAACATCTCAAGCGGAAGGACGGTGGCGGTGGCCCGGACCTCGCCGTCGTCCTCGATCACGAACACCCCATCCGGGTCCAGGCGATGGTTCTGCGTCGGGTCGAAGTACCTCTGCGCGGAGGCGGCGCTCCCTCCGAAAGCCGTCACCATGAGCTTCGCCAGCGTTCCCTGGTCTTCTTCACGATACCTGCGTATCTTCAAAACCCTCCCTTCGAGACCGAAGACAGATTCTAAACGCTCCGCCGCTCCTCCAGCTTCGCGGCGACCCATCGGCACCACTCTGCGTAGTCACGCTCGTAGCCTATGCCCCGCCGCAGCGCAGCGTAACTGGCGAAACGGTCGAAATCCATCCGCTCCGGGCTCTCGCCCCAGTTGTCTTGCATCCAGACTTCGATCTCTTCGTAATGCCGGAGTTGCTCCTCGTGCAGTCGTTCCTGCTCCTCGAAGAGCGCCGCCGCCGCATCCGGGTCAGCCAGCCAGATCGAATACGCCTTCAAGACCAACTCATCCCGCGTCGCCTGGGAAGACGGCGGTTCGGTCACCCACTCCCTCACCGCCTCCCGGCCCGAGGCGGTGATCCCATATACCTTCTTGTCTGGTCTCTCCCGCTGCTCGACGACGTGGTGGGTAACGAATCCCTCCTCTTCGAGCCGCGCCAGCTCAGGGTAGATCTGACTGTGCCTCGCGCTCCAGAAATACCCCAGCGGACGCTCCATCCACCGCTTGAGGTCGTACCCCGAAAGATCCTCCCTCGACAACAAACTCAACACCGCATACCCCAGCGTTCTCACAAAACCTCCAAATAATTCTGCTATGTCACTCTTGACATATTAACCGATCCCGCCTACGATTGATATGTCAACATTTACATAAGCTCGTAACACGGCGATTCGCCGGGAGGGAGTGGGTTTGGGAGGGTTGATCTCGACGGGGCTGACCGGAGCGCAATGACGAGGAGGACAGGGACGAGTGAGACCAGTGGGACTGGGTCGGTTTCGGGAACGTGTGAAGGAGCAAAGAACGTGGCAGAGACTGTGATACGCCTCGATGCCTCGCGGCAGGACCGGGCAGCCGCGGTACTCGCCCGGGCTTTCCGGAACGACCCGATTCAGCGGTACGTGATCCCCGACGGCGGACGGAGGGCCCGCGTGGTGCCGTGGATCTTCGGCTCGGCGGTACGCTACTGCCTCCCCCATGGCGGGGTCTACGCGGCGCCGGATCTCGGTGGGGTCGCCTGCTGGTTGCCTCCGGGAGTCGGTACGGCTGACGCGCTGGGCATGATCCGCAGCGGCAAGATCTCGGCCCCCCTGAGGCTCGGTCCGGCGGCATTTCTGAGGTTCATGGGCATCGCGTCGTACATGACCGCCGAGCGAAAGCGCCTCGTGCCAGCGCCGCACTGGTACCTGCTCGCCATCGGCGTCGAGCCGTCGCGCCAGGGCGAGGGGATCGGTGGCGCGCTGCTCGAGCCAGCCCTCTCGCGGGCAGATGCGGACGTAACGCCTTGCTACCTCGAGACTCAGACCGAACGCAACGTGAAATTCTACGAGAGACACGGCTTCGCGGTGACTAGCGTGGGCGAGCCACGCGGGCTGCGCGTGTGGACGATGCTCCGCGAGCCGCGTCCCACGGTGCCCACCGAAGAAACCGCGGGGACGTCCATTCGTAGCCAGAGAAACAACGACGCGAAGGAGGAGCGATGATGTGCGGCAGGTCCTATGCAGGACACAAGGCGGGGTTCACGCGAGGGCACCGGGGACACCACGCCGGATACAGTAATCGGCGCAACCACTTCTTCGGGCTCGACGCGGAGAAGATGAGCCCTACGGCGCAGGTGGTGGCGGCATCGTCCGTGCTCGCGCCGGTGGCGCTGGGCGCGGTTTTCGTTTTGTCGTTCGCTCCGCAGATGTTCTGGCTGGTTTTCGTGTTCGGGTGGATGGTTTTCCCGGCCTTCGGGCTGCTGGCGCGGGGCGTCGCGGGCTTGAGTGAAGCGAGGCCGGCCCGCGTCACCGCGAAAGACGGGGAGCGGGAGTTGCTCGGGGCGTTGCGGAGGCACGGCGAGCTGACGCCGGTGGGCGCGGCTTCGGAGACCTCGCTCTCGGTGGCGGAGTCCGACAGCAAACTACGAGAACTGGCTGAGGGCGGGCATCTCGACGTGCGGGTGCGTGGAGGTGGGATCTTCTACGCCTTGTGGGAGAATGCGCCGGGAGATGAGATTCGGCAACCGGGCTCTCTGCCGGAGGCCGAAGATCGCATGGAGTTGGGAGATAGGCCAGGATGACAGCGCAATCCGTACGGGCTCAGGGGGTGCGCGGCCTTCCGGGACGCGCCTGGGCTTCGAGCCGGCCGCTGACGTTCGTCGGGGGGGCGATGCTGCTCGTTTTAGGGGCGGCCCTGATCGGGGTTCTGCTCGACCCGCGCGTCATAACCGGCGCTCCCGCCTGGCTCAAGCCGATGAAGTTCGCCATCTCCATCTCGATCTACTGCTTCACCCTTTTGTGGTTGCTGACCTTCGTGCGGGGCAGGCCGCGCCTCGTTGGCTTCATCGCGTGGGCCACGGCCATCGCGCTCTTCGTCGAGATGGTGCTTATCGTGGGTGCGGCGGCGCTCGGCGCCACCAGCCACTTCAACGTGAGCACACCGCTCCACGCGGCGGTCTGGGGCACGATGGGCGCCTCGATAGTGCTGGTCTGGGTGATGAACCTGCTCACTGCGGTGTTGCTGCTGTTCCAGCGGCTGCCGGACCCGGCGTTCGCCTGGGCCTTGAGGCTCGGGCTGGTCGTGTCGTTGGTCGGCATGGGGGTCGCCTTCCTCATGACCAACCCCACGGCAGGGCAGATGGCCGCCGCCGAAGCCGGCGAGGGCATGACGGTCGCCGGGGCGCACAGCGTCGGCGTCGAGGACGGCGGGCCAGGATTGCCCATAACCAACTGGAGCACCACCGGCGGCGACCTGCGCGTGCCGCACTTCGTCGGGCTGCACGGGTTGCAGGCACTGCCCCTGGCCGGCTTCCTTCTAGCTATTTTCAGTCCGGGCTGGCTGCGTCCGGGACACAGAACCGCGCTCGTGTGGACGGCGGGACTATCGTACCTCGGCCTCGTCCTGCTCCTGACCTGGCAGGCACTGCGCGGACAGCCCGTGATCTCACCTGACGCCCAGACGCTCGGCGCGCTCCTCGCGCTCCTCATCGCCGCCGGGACGATAGCATTCATGGTGGTGCTGCGAGCCTGGAAAGGGCGACGAGCATGACGGGAAAGCGGAGCGGAAGGAGATCATGAAGAAGCAAGCCATCACGCGCCATCCAGGAGCGAAGGCGTCTGGAGCGCGGTCGCTCGGGGCAATGAGCCTCGGGGCTCTAGCGGCAGGGGCGGTAGCGGGCGGGGCGGTTGCCATCG
>JACDGB010000260.1 GCA_013815485.1 Rubrobacter sp. | reverse complement strand
GCGGAGCTGCGAACCGGGGGCGGGGTGGCCGGCGCCATCCACCGCGCCGCCGGTCCCGGCCTCGAAGAAGAGGCCAGACCGCTCGCTCCCATCAGCCCCGGAGAAGCCGTCATAACCGGTGCCCACGGCCTCCCCAACCGTCACGTCATACACGCTCTCGGTCCCGTCTATGGACGGGACCATCCCGAGGCCGAACTTCTTGCGGATTGCTACCGCAACGCGCTCGCTCTCGCCAGGGAGAACGGGCTGGATTCCATAGCCTTCCCGGCCATCTCCACCGGCGTCTTCGGTTATCCGGTGGAGGAAGCGGCGGAAGTGGCGATCCGGACGGCAATAAAAGAGTCCGCGAAGCCGAACAGCGTGCGCCTCGTCCGATTTGTCCCGTTCAGCGAAAGAGACCTTGAAGCCTACGAAAGAGTCCTCTCCGGGTCGGTGGAAGAGGATGGTATGCGCCAGATCCCACCCCGTCCGGCGGCGCGCTTCTCGATCTGGTCCAGGTCGAATTCCTTTACCCCGTAGGGCGGGTCCGTCACGATCCCGTGCAGGCTCATCTCCGGTAGACGCCCGAGCCACTCGAAGCAGTCCGCGTGTACGATGCGAGAACGACCGATCTCCTTGGAGCGGTAATCGAGCACCAGCCGCTCCAGGCCGTCCGCCTTGTCTACCCGATTCATGCCGACATTCTCCACGTTTGCATCATACTCCGTTCGAGTTGTCTCACATCCTCGTTGAGCTATAGTTGATGGTTCATGTACGAATCCGACAAAGCAGACGGAATGGGGTTCGGTTCGCCAAGGAAGAGCGCGGCGTCATTCTGGCAAGCTCTCGAATACGTGCCTCTCGCTCGGGTTGTCTGCTTCACGCTCTCTGGATGAAGTCGGAGAACGACAACCGCGCCACGGAGGTCAGGGAGCATCTGGCGAACGAGCGCACGCTGCTCTCGTGGGTGAGGACGGGCCTCGGGCTCATCTCCTTCGGCATCGTCGTCGAGCGGGCCGGTACGCTGGCGCTGGCATCCGGTGGCGGGGGTGGCAACGCCTCCAGGTTCCTCGGGCTCGTGATGGCCTTGCTCGGCTGCCTCACGCTCGTGCTTGGCACCCAGCAATTCTTGCGTAACCGGCGTCAGATCTCCGAGGGACAGTTCGTCTCGACCGCTCGCACGTACCTTGTGATCGTCGCTGGCGGCTTGATCCTGGGGAGCATGTTCGTGATCTACGTTCTGTTCGCGGGATAAAGCATTGTCGCTTCGTCTCCCCGGACGATAAGAGCGAGCAGGTTGTATAGTATGTGCCTCCATGTTTGGCCGTTTTAACAAGACTTTGCGGGGAATGTTGGATAGCCGGGATTGGGTGTATCTCCTTTCCCTGCTGGTTCCGCTCGTCTTCTACAATCTGGCCTTGAAGGCCGCTGGCGTCGCAGCGCAGGAGGAGGTGGGAGGGACGTTCGAGGCATTGTCCCTGATCCGCTCTGACCTCCTGTTCAACGCGGGGTACGCGGCGTTCTGGATCGGGCTGTTCTCTGTGGCCCGCTCCGGAATTCCGCGCGGATTCGTCGTTGTTATCTTCCACGTCGTCTCGCTGCTTGTGGTGGCGATCTCCACGACCGCCCACCAGTATTTCCAGTCTACCGGCTCGACCCTCGACTACAGCGTCGTCGTCTTCTATCTGGGCACGCTCGGAGAAGTCAGGGACATCATCGCCAGCGAGGCGCCGTGGTACGTCTGGATCGTGCTTTCGGTCGCGCTCCTGTACGTGATCCTCGGCCCGTGGCTCGTCACGCGGGTTGTCTCGCGTCGCATCGTCCGGCGTGACCCTGGTGATGTGACGGGATTCCGGGTGGGAGCGGCTGGGGTATGCCTGATCTCGGTCGGACTCGTGTCCTTCTCGCTGGTGCCTGGCACGGCTGACGCCAACCAATCCTTCTCGTTGAGCCCGCCCGTCAACGTACTCGTGTCCGGCGTCAAAAGCCCGACGACCGCGGACCTCACGACGGAGAAGGCGAGCCGCGTCGCCGTCTCCCTGAAAGACGCTCGTCTGGAAACCACGCCGCAGACCGAGAGACGGAACGTCGTCCTGATCCACCTGGAATCCGTGCGCGAACGGTCCACCGATCCATACAACCCGGATGCGAACACCACGCCGTTCCTGGACGAGTTGGCGGACCAGAGCCTTCTGGTCGAGCGGGCATACACGACAACCCCGCACACATCGAAGGCCCTGACCTCCCTGAACTGCGGCATCTACCCGCACCCGGAGACGGACATCTACGAGGCGGAGCCGGATGGCGTCCCTGTGCGCTGCCTGCCGGAGATGCTGGAGGAGCAAGGATACAACAGCATGGTCTTCCAGGCCGCCATCGGGAAGTTCGAGGACCGTCCGCAACTCGTCGAGAACTTCGGCTACGATGGGTTCATCGGCGTCGAAGACATGGACAAGACAGGCTTCGAACGGGCAGGGTATCTCGGCTATGAGGACGATATCATGCTGGAGCCCAGCCGGAATTGGCTGGAGGAGAACGGGGATGAAGGTCCCTTCCTTACTTCCTACGTCACCATCACGCCGCATCACGAGTGGCTTGCTCCGGATCGCTACGGACTGCGCGATTATGGCGTGGAGGACCCATTCAACCGTTACCTAAACACCGTCCATTACGTGGACTTCTTCGTGAAGAACCTCATTCAGCAGTACAAGGATCTCGGGCTGTACGAGGATACGATCTTCGTGATCTATGGCGACCACGGCGAGGGCTTCGCCGAACACGGCGTCCGCGGCCACGACAACGTGATCCACGAAGAGGGCCTCCGCGTCCCACTCATCATCCACGACCCGCAACGATGGCAGGACGGAGCGGTGATCAGCCCCGATTACCCCGTGAACCACATGGACATCCCACCGACCATTCTGGACCTCCTGAACTACAGGCTCGTCGGCGGAACCTACCCCGGTGCCTCCGCTCTCGACGTGCCAGAGGAGCGAACCCTCTTCTTCAATTGCCGCCCGGACTTGTTGTGCATGGCGAGCACGAGGGGCTACGAGAAGTACATTTACCACTACGGCAAGCAGCCAGAAGAGTTCTACGATCTGCGGAAAGACCCGCTCGAAAAGAACAACCTCGCCCCCGAGATGTCCGAGGAAGCGTTGGCCGAGCGACGCGAAGAGTTGATCGAATGGCGCGCCCGCTCCGTCGCCACCTTCGATGAAGCCCAGGAAAAGACCGAAGCTCAATAAAGTCGTCTCCCTGGAGCCGCTTTGAGAGCGGGATTGTGGTTTCTCATCCACATCTTCCGCGGCAAGGTCCGTATGCTTGCGGCGCAGGCTTGCCACGAGGGAGGAACCGTGAAGACGACGAGACGGGTGCAAGAAGAGCGGATTCAGCATCTTAACGACGAGGACGCGCGGGACGGCGAATACGTCCTGTACTGGATGCAATCATCCCAGCGGGCGGAGCACAACCACGCGCTGGAGTATGCGATCCAAAAAGCCAACGGCCTCGGACAGCGATTGCTCGTGGTGTTCGGCCTGACCGATGACTACCCTGAGGCCAACCTCCGCCACTACGCCTTCATGCTCGAAGGTCTGCAAGACGTGGAGGAGGCGCTGAAGAAACGTGGCATCGAGCTCGCCGTCCGCAATGGCTCGCCGGATGACGTGGCACTGGAAGCTGGAGAGAGCGCGTCCCTCATCGTCACGGATCGAGGCTACCTGCGCCCGCAGCGGAGGTGGCGCGAGAAGGTGGCGAAGGAAGCCGGCTGCCGCGTAACGCAGGTCGAGTCCGATGTGGTGGTGCCGGTCGAACTGGCCTCTAGCAAACGGGAGCACGCCGCGCGCACCTTGCGTCCCCGCATCCACAAGCACCTCGACGACTTCCTCGTCGAACTCACGCCCACGAAGCTGGAGAAGCAGTCGCTCGACATGCAAACCGCCGGGCTCGACCTCTCCGACATCGGAAAAATTCTGGACGGCATGGACC
>JACDGB010000259.1 GCA_013815485.1 Rubrobacter sp. | reverse complement strand
GAGCGACAGTTATGGAGTCGCCGGTGTGGACGCCCATCGGGTCAACGTTCTCGATGGAGCAGACGACGACCACGTTGTCGGCGAGGTCGCGCATCACCTCGAGCTCGAACTCCTTCCAGCCGGCGACGCTCCGCTCCACGAGGACACTGCCGACGGGGCTAGCGTCGAGGCCGTCGGCGACGGAGCGGCGCAGTTCGGAGCGGTCGCGGGCAACGGAGCCGCCCTTGCCGCCCAGGGTGAAGCTGGGCCGGATGATGAGCGGGAAGCCGATCCTTTCGGCCAGTTCTTCGGCGGCGGCGAGGCCGCGCACCGTGCGGCTCTCTGGGACGCGGAGCCCGATGCGCCCCATCGCCTCGTGGAAGAGCTGGCGATCCTCGGCCTTATGGATGGACTCGACCGACGCGCCGAGCAACTCTACGCCGAACTCTGCGAGAACTCCCGAGTCGTGCAGTTCGATGGAGAGGTTCAGGGCGGTCTGGCCGCCCAAAGTGGGAAGTAAAGCATCGGGGCGTTCGCGGCGGATTATTTCGGCTACCGTCTCCACCGTGAGGGGTTCGATGTAAGTAGCCTCGGCGACTTCGGGGTCGGTCATGATGGTCGCTGGGTTGGAGTTGACGAGGATTACGCGGTAGCCCTCGTCGCGCAGGGCGCGGCACGCCTGGGTGCCCGAGTAGTCGAACTCGGCTGCCTGACCGATCACGATTGGACCGGAGCCGATGATCAGGATGCTGCTTATGTCGTCCCGGCGCGGCAAAGGTTAAGTTCGGACCTTCTCCGAGATACTACGTACGAACTCGTCGAAGAGGTAGCCCGAATCACGCGGGCCGGGGCTGGATTCGGGATGGTACTGCACGCTCCAGGCGCGCTGCTCCGGGCTCCACAGACCCTCGACCGTGCCGTCGTAGAGGTTGCGGTGCGTCAGTTCCACCTCGTCCGGTAGGCTTTCTTCCCGGACGGCGAAGCCGTGGTTCTGGGAGGTGATCTCGATCCGTCCCGTCTTCAAATTCCGCACGGGATGGTTGGCGCCGTGGTGGCCAAAGGGCATCTTGTAAGTCTCGCAGTCGAGGGCGAGCCCGAGTAGCTGATGTCCCAGGCAGATCCCAAACACCGGGATCTCTCCCAGCAACGACCGCAATGTATCCACGGCGTCTTCGAGGGCGGCGGGGTCTCCGGGTCCGTTGGAGAGGAAGATCCCATCCGGTTCCGAAGCCAAAACCTCATCCGCGCTCGTGGAACCGGGCATGGCGAGCACCGACGCGCCGCGATTTCTCAACTCCCTGTAAATCGAGCCCTTCACGCCGTAATCAAGGGCCGTGACGCGGCAGCGTTCCTCACCGATGGCCGGCATGAGGGTTGGCTCGGTGATATCTGAGCTGGTGGAGGCGAGGTCGAGGCCGAGCATCGAGGGATGGGCGTTGGCTCTCTCCCGCAGAACCTTCGGGTCGTGTTCGACGGTGGAGATGACGCCGCGCATCGCGCCCTTGTCCCGCAGGTGACGGGTGAGGGCACGGGTATCCAGCCCTTCCACGCCCATCACGCCGCTCTCGGAGAGGAGGGCGGCCAGGGAGCGTTCGCTGGCCCAGTTGCTGTGATGCGGAGTGTACTCACGCACCAGGACAGCGGCGGCCTGCACCTTTTGGGACTCTTCTTCGCCAGGGATCACGCCGTAGTTCCCGATGAGCGGGTAAGTGAAAAGCAGGATCTGACCGCGATACGAAGGGTCGGTGAGGGTCTCCTGATACCCGACCATGCTCGTCGTAAAGACGACCTCGCCAGCAACCTCGCCGACTTCGTCACCGGCGAAGGTCCAGCCCTCGAAGACGGCCCCGTCCTCGAGAACCACCGTCGCCCGGCTACGCCCGTATTCCAAACCTCGCTCCCATCCTGTCGTACTCAAGCTCTCCGCCAACTATAGTACCCACGACCCGGCCCGTCAGGTTTTTCCCCAGATACGGCGAGTTCCACGACCGGCTGGACAATGACTCCCGGCCAACCGTCCATCCCTCCGAGAGATCCGCCAATATCAGGTCAGCCGACTCTCCCACCGCCAGGCTCCCGCCCTCCCCGACCCACCGGCCAGGAGCGCACGACATCGCCTCGATCAGTCGAGATAGCGGGAGTTTTCCGGTCAAGACGAGTTCCGTGTGCAGCGCGGCGAAGGCCGTCTCGTGGCCGAGAAAGCCGGGCGCAGCCTCCTCCAGCGGAAGTTCCTTCTCCTCGGAGGCGTGCGGCGCGTGGTCCGTCGCCACGAAGTCCAGCGTGCCGTCTCGCAGTGCATCTGTGACAGCATCGCGGTCGTCCGCCGGGCGGAGTGGTGGGTTGACCCGGTACGTTCCGTCGAGAGTGGAGATGAGATCGTCTGTCAGCGTCAGATGGTGGGGCGTCGTGTCTGATGTGATGTCCGCCCGATCCTCGAAGAACCGCACGAGCGTGGCAGAGAGCGCGGTGGATACGTGGGTGATGTGGGTCTTCGCCCCGGTCTCGGCTGCGAGCACGAGGGCTGTCGCCGTCGCGGCGTCCTCGGCGCTGGCCGGAGAGCCCGGTATCCCGGCGAGCGCGGCGGCGGCCCCATCGTGGACTACGCCGGTCGCTAAAGCGTAATCCTCGCAGTGAAGGAGGACGGGCAATCCGGCGGTGCTTGCGTACAACATAGCGTTTCGCAGCACCCCGGCTGACTGGGTTCCCAGTCCATCATCGGAGACACAGAGGGCTCCGGCCTCTTTCAGGAGTTGCATCTCCGTGAGGCATTCGCCTTTCAGGCCGACGTGAAGGGCCGCCGAGACGTAGGCGCGTACCCGCGACTCCTGTTCGATGCGGCGGAGCAGGCCAGAGACGATGACGGGGTTATCCACGACGGGGTCGGTGTTTGGCATCATCACGACGCCGGTGAAGCCACCGGCGGCGGCGGAAGCTGATCCACTCTCGATGGTCTCTTCGTCCTCGCGGCCCGGCGTGCGCCAGTGAGCGTGTACGTCCACGAAACCGGGGAACAGATGCAGCCCGTCCGCGTCAAGCTCGCGCGTACCTCGAAGATTCTCCCCGATCTCCGAGATCCGACCCGAGGCAACGCGAACATCCTTCGCGGCATCGAGGCCGGTGGAAGGATCGAGAATGTGGGCTTGGCGGATGAGCAGTTCGGGGTTTTGTCCGGGAGTCCGGATCACGCAGCAACTTCGTGGGCGACGCCGGTGGCTAGCGCGAGGACAGCCGAGCGGACGGCGATCCCGGAGGCGACCTGGTTCGGGATGAGCGAACTTTCGTCGAGCACTACGTCGCCGGAGATCTCCACTCCCCGGTTGACGGGACCGGGGTGCATGACCCTCACGCCCTGCCTCAAATGTCGCCGCGCGACGCCGTAGTAGGCTGCGTACTCCGCGACGGATGGAACCAACGGAGAGCCTCCCGTCATCCGCTCGTTCTGGAGCCGGAGCATATAAAGGATCTCGGCTCCCCACTCCAGTGCCGCGTCCACCGAGGGCAGGATCGGAAGGTTCCATGTATCGGTATCGAGGGGCAGGAGCGTGCGCGGGGCCGTGAGAGCGACCTCCATGCCCGCGGTTTGCAGGGCGGGGATCACGCTTCGCGCCACCCGGCTGTGCAGAACATCTCCGGCGATGACAACCCTCCGCCCGGATAGCTCATCGAGGCCGCCGAACGCTTCGCTCAGGGCGTACAGATCGAGGATGGCCTGGGTCGGGTGCTGACCGCGACCGTCGCCCGCGTTCACGACTGCGGCGCGGGAGTGGCGGGCGGCGAGTTTCGCGGCGCCGACTGACGGGTGACGGAGAACGAGCGCATCCGCGCCCAGGCTGTCCAGGGTCACGACGGTGTCCACCAGGGACTCGCCTTTGGCGATGGCGGAGCCGTTCTCCGACAGTGAGATCACATCTGCCCCGCTCCGCCGCGCCGCCAGCTCGAACGAGACCGCCGTGCGGGTCGAAGCCTCGAAGAAGGCCAGGCACACGGTCTTTCCGGTCAGGGGA
>JACDGB010000258.1 GCA_013815485.1 Rubrobacter sp. | reverse complement strand
GATCTACGAGGCCCTCGGCATCCCGACCGAGGCCTTTACCGTGATGTTCGCCATACCGCGCACCTCCGGCTGGGTGGCCCAGTGGTCCGAAATGCTCCACGACCCCGAACTACGCATAGCCCGCCCACGCCAGATCTACACCGGCCCCCGCGAAGCGGACTACGTGCCCATGGAAGAGCGTTAGACGCGAGTCCGACCGTCACGGCGTATGTTTACCCGCTGGCACGGGGCGGGTACGCACGCTCAATAGATGCAAAAGTTTCGAGGAGGAGAGAATACCGTGGCGAGCGAGGACAGGCTCAGGGAACTCGAAGAGAAGTACGAAGACTACAAGGTCTACGATAACCAGGGAAGCAAAATCGGAAAAGTAGACGACCTGTTCATAGACGATGCGGATCACGAAGAGTACATCGGCGTGAAGATGGGCTTGTTCGGGATGAGGTCTACTTTGATCCCGATGGAACTGGTCCGGGTGAACGAGCAGGACCACGCTATCGAGGTCTCCGAGACCAAAGACCATGTCAAGGACGCTCCTAACTTCGATGACGATGACGACATCACGAAGGAGTTCGAGGAGAGGATCCGGACCCACTTCGGCCTGGGGAGTTCAGTTCCTTCTTCCCGTGGTGGTTACGGCGCGTCATCCACCGGCGCCACTGCCGAAGAGACCAGGGGCCGCGAGTCCGCGCAAAAAGAAGACACTGACGAACAGCCCGCGGTCAGTTCCGGTAGCGGGGAGCATCGGGGTTCCGGGGATCACGGCGAAGACCGTGGAGCATCTTCCGCGAGCGGGTACGACGCCACGGAGCATCGGGATTACGACCACGCGCAGAGTTCGGAATCAGAAGCCCCGGCGTCAGAAGGCGCGGCTTCTGGCGAAGCGGAGACCCAAAACGCGCCGCGGACTCGCCAGACCGAGGAGACAGAGACGTTCGAGGAGGGTGGGCGAACCAAGATCCGCCGCCGCACCATCCGCGAAGAAGTCGAGGATGTCGGCCAGGACACCGGCCGCGGCCAGTAGCACATCGCAAGCGGAGCGGGTCTTGGATCCCGGATTTCCGCGACTCTCACTACGACGGTGTGTCCCGAGCCGGCCATCGGCCGCCGGGCAGGTATTCGCCGGAGGGATGCTCGACGGCGTAGGCCCAAGCTACTACCCGACCTTCGTCTACCCACGCGGGGATCAGGACTCGCCGGTACAAACTCTTCTCGCCCGGCCTGAACCCTTCGAGGCCGTCGAGCGCGGGCAGTCGCGCCAGCGGATCATCGAAGGTGAGCAACTCGCCATGAACAACGTCTCCTCGAACCGGGTCAGCATCGGGGACGGTGAAGCGTTGTCGCTCGGCGTCGGCGGCGTAATATGCGGTGCCGGTGGCGAGGATGCTCTCCTCGGGCGTCACCAGGGCCGGGAAGCCGAATGGGAGATCGTAGAGTCGGCCGCGGATTTTGGCTTCCCGGATGCGGAGTATGCCCCGGCAGAAACGGTCGTGGTTGCGCTCGCCCCGCTTGAGGGTGCCGTACACAAAGATTTCCACTACCGGCCCACGAGGCGCGCGTAATCCACCGCCAGACAGCGATCCATCACCACAGTCAGGCCGTTTTCGGCGGCGAGACGGGCGGCTTCTTCGTTGACGACGCTGAGTTGCGTCCAGAAGGCCTTCGCGCCCGCGGTCACGGCTCCCGCCGCGATGGGCAGTATCTCCTCGCTCCTGCGGAACACGTCCACGATGTCCACGGGATACGGGATCTCCTCGACTGAAGCGTACGGTCTTTCGCCGAGCACCTGCCCATCCAGGTTAGGATTGACCGGGAAGATCTTGAATCCGTACCGTTGCAATGCTCGCGCGACGCCGTGGCTCGGGCGGCGCGGGTCGCTTGAGAGGCCTACGACCGCCACGGCGCGGGAACGCTCTAGCAACTCCCGGATCTCTGTCTCCGTTGGATCGCTGATTCTCATATCGCTTCTCCTTTGTTCGATCCGGATAATGGGTTTCATTCGACTCGGACTCCCATGACGGCGAGGGCTTGCTCCTTGCCTTTCGCCTCGACCATCACGTCGGCGTCCCGACCGCCGAGCGCGGCGAGCAATTCCTCCCAATCACGCGCATTTACCGAGTATGCGTGGCCGCCGGGGCGTTTGTCCGGATCCTGGCTGGAGATGTGGAGCTTCGGGCGTATCGCCCGCGTTTCCCAGGTTGGCAGCGAGAGATCTAGAGCCTCCCGCAGCGTGAGGCCGCCAGGGTTCAGGCCGTGGTGGAAGGAGTCAATGATCGCCGGTATGTTCAAAGCACGGGACGCTTCCACGACCTCGGAGGCCGTCCAGGTGCGTTCGTCGTTCTCCAGCGCCAGATAGCCCAGGATATCCACATGCGGGCGCATCGCCTCCACGAACCGCGTCGCCGTGCCCAGTTTATCCCCATGCGCGCCGCCCATGTGAAGCACCGTCGCGGCGTCGTGGGCGCACATGAGGTCGAAGACCCGCGCCGTGTATCGCAGCTCCGCGATGCCGCGCTCCGCGACCTCCGGCCTGGGGTTCGCGGGCTGGATGTACTGGCCTGGGTGCATGCTGAGGCGGACGCCAAGTTTGCGCGCCAGGTCCCCGGCCTCCCGAAGTTCGCCGCCGTGTTCCGATTCCCAGTCGTAGGGAAAAGCCGGGTGAGAGGCGAATGGCACGAGGTCTTGGCCGATGCGGAATAGTCCGATGCCGCGCTCCGCGTTCCAGCCGAGGATGTTCTTCAGGCCGGTGATGTTCTCCCGGATGAGGGTCTTGAGCCGCTCCACGTCGCGCAGGCTCTTCATCCGAAGAGTGCGGTTCGTGGTCTCCGGGATCGTCAGGTTCTGGGCCGGATATCCGAGGCGCATCATGCTCCGGGTATACACCGTCGGGCACGGAGCCGCCGTGAACGTGACTCTGGTAACATGACCGGCCATGATCCCATCTTCCGGCGAGGAGATCAGAACCGGCTCGAAGGGGCGTGCGTGAGTTTTCCTCTGGAGGATTCTTACCGAGGATGGCGGAACCTCATCCCCGAAGCCGAAGCGGTTCTGCGTCTGAACGACATGGGGGGATGGACCCGTGCCTCTCCCACCCTGTACCCGCACCAGTGGAGTTGGGACAGCGCGTTCATCGCCATCGGGCTCGCCCGCGTGGATGTACGGCGCGCCGCCCGCGAGCTGGAGACACTTTTCATGGGCCAGTGGCGTGATGGCAAAGTCCCGCACATTGTCTTCGATCCGCACGCGCCGCCCGGCAGCTACTTCCCCGGCCCGGAGCACTGGGCTACCGCCGCCGAATCCCCTGACGCCCCGCCCCGTCCGACGCGGACGAGCAGCCTGTGCCAGCCTCCGGTACACGCCATCGCGGTCCGCCACATCCTGGAGATAGCGCGGGAGATAGGCGGAGAGGATCTTGCGTATATCCACCGCTTCGTGGACGCGATGTACTCCAAGCTCCTTTCGTGGCACCGTTACCTCGCCACGAAACGCGACCCGGAGGGGTCCGGTCTCGTCACCATTTATCATCCGTGGGAGAGCGGCACGGACAACTCGCCGCGATGGGATGAGGCGCTAGACGCGGTGCCGGTCGGCGAGGTCCCACACTACAGGCGCGGGGATCTTCAGCATGTGGACGACGCCGCCGAGCGTCCGACGGATCTCGAGTATGATCGCTACCTCTGGCTCGTCGAGTTGGTAAAGCGTGCTCGCTACGACGAGGCTGAGATCTACTTTTCGCATCCGTTCCTGGTGAAGGATGTCCTCTTCTCGGCCATCCTCGTCGCGGCCAATGAGGCGTTACTAGAGATAGCGGACTTCGTGGACGCGAGGGACGATGAGCGTGCGGAGATATCGTCCTGGATCCAGCGCGGTCGCGCCGGCCTGGATGGATGCTGGGACGAAAAACTCGGCCTTTGCCTGGATCACGACATCCGCCGGGACGCACCGCTGCGCGTCCGAACGTCCGCTGGTTTCGCCCCGCTCATCGCTGGCG
>JACDGB010000035.1 GCA_013815485.1 Rubrobacter sp. | reverse complement strand
GGCCGTTGCTGGGACGTCCGATCCACTCGAAGCGGAACGCCCGGTAGGATTCGGCTTCGGGTGGAAAGTTAGCGTCGAAGAGCAGCTCGCCCTCTTTGCTGAACTCGGAGAAGGACGGCGCGCTGCCCCAGCCGACGAACACGTTGCCATCCGGCAGTACCTGCACGTTGCCCTGGGTGCCAGAGAGCTTTTTGTCAGGATTGGGATACTCCTTGACTAGCGTGGCGGTCATGGCGTCCTCGTCGAGTCTTAGCACGATGCCGCGGGACAGCTTGTCTGTTTTGAGGGCGCCGTTGTCGAAGATCGTGATGGTGCCGTCGGGTTGGCGGCGGGCGTCGTGCTGGAAGCGGGTGCGGGTGCCCGGTCCCATCTCGAAGTCGCTCTTTTCCCCGCCCAGCCGCCACATGACCTCGCCGGTCTGGTAGTTGATCTTGTATACGGCGGAGGTCATGCGGGAGGAGACGAGCAGGTTGTCGTCGTGGTCCACGTCTATGGAGTTGATGTGGAAGTAGTCGAAGGCGAACTTTGGATTCTTTGGCGCCCCGGAACTGGACTCATCGAGGCCGACGTGATCCAGGCTGTGCCACTCGAACAGTACTTCGCCGGTCTCGATGTCTACTTCCTGGACGATTCCGTCCAGTACGGTGCCGTCCGCCGGGCCTCCCACAGAGGACAGGTCCCCTGGCGTCTGTTTGTAGACGGTAAACAGCGCGGTGTCGCGGGGGCTGATGAGGAATTCGTGATGGTCCCCCCGGTAGTCGTTGCCCGCGCGAACTCTGGCTATCTCGCGGTAGGAGCCGTCGAGGATCACGTACCCGCCCTGGCCGTACCCGCCGTGGACGCCCTCCCACCAGGTTAGCACCGGCTCTCCCCGGTAGCTCTGCACCTTGAAATCCATGATGTCTTTGTCTTCTCTGAACAGAGAATGGAACCACGCGAGCTGCCCGCTGTCGTTGAGGATCATCGCGCCGTCCTGACCGGGACCCTCTTCCTCGGGACCGTTCTTCGGGGCTATGAGGATGTAGCCTGGGGCCGTGCCGCGCGCATTCGTGGTCACGTCAATAACGGGCGGTCTCAACTCAGGCCGCGAACGGAAGGCCCACGTTTGCCCCCTCCGGGTCGTAGAGGCAACTGCCCGGAGGCGCTGTTCCGGTTCACAGCCCAGGGCGCTTGACAGCGTGATCCAGGTTGCGCCAGCGCCCATTGCCCCCAGGAACCTCCGTCGCGTGATCTCCATGCTCAAACCGATATCCTTTCGTCGTCGTTGATTCCGTGCTTCATCATCCTGAACTCAAGCCGTGAACCGCCAGCTCACGAACAGGGCGCAGAGAGCGAGGGAGAACGCCGCGCTCGATATCAACCAGATGTCGAGGGTCCGGCGATTTTCGAGCAGCGCCGCGAGCACGATGAATAGCGGGAAGGCCGCGAGCATGTAGCGCGGGAAGCCGATCAAGGGCGTCTCCAGCTTCCCGAAGAGCGCGGCGGGGATGAGGAGCAGCAAGGCGTAGACGCTCAAGGAGAAGGGAAGCACCCGCAGCCCCCAAAGGAGCATCGCCAGGGCGAAGATCAAGAACAAGAAGTTGTATGCGTCGGTCGTGCCGTTGAGGCGGCTCAAAAGCTCTTCCAGGCTTGCTGAGGACCACGGGAGGAAGAGTGACGCCACGCTCTCGTAGGCTTCTCTCAGGATGTTGACGACGAAGGTCGAGGGACCCGTGGGCTTCCGGTTCCAGTAACCTTGCGCGTCGTAGAAGAGGAGGGGATCCCCGAAGGACCGCCAGAGGTACGCCGCATAGAAGAATAGCCCCGAGGACGCCAGCGCCAGACACGCCGCCCCACGAACGGGTCCATATTCTCTCCCGGCGCTGCCCCGCAACCACTCGTATGCGAGTGGCGCGAGCAGGAACACCCCGACATTGCGCGTGGCCGTCGCGAGCCCCGCTAGCGCGCAGGCTAGAAGCAGATCCCTCCTCACCCGCAAGGCCCATATGGAGCCTGCGGAGAACGCCAGGAAAAGGCTCTCTGTGTAAACCGCGTTGAGAAAAAAGGCAGTGGGGAAGAACGCCATGATAAGTACGGTCCCCTTCGCCACGCGCTCTCCCCAACCATCCTCGGCTATGCGGTAGATGAAGTAGAAGCCAAAGGGCAGGGCCGTGAGGGAGATCAGGACTCCACATAGAGAAAGTGCCTCCAGCGAGAGCGGCCCCCCGAAGAGCCCGGCGAAGGACCTCATCAAGAGTGGATACAGCGGAAAGAAGGCGGTCGAGGCGGTCGTTGCGTACCCTTCCATTGCCTGCGAATACGATGCCCCGTCCCAGGCGACCCTTCCGTACCCTTCCGCCGCTATGCGCGAGTACCATACCCCGTCCCAGTGAGCCCAGATATTCAGTCTTCCGGGCGGCGCGTCGAGGGTGCGCCCATGAAAAGTCCCCACCGGCAGGTAGGCGGCGAGCAAGGCGCCGGCTACGAGGTAGAAGAGACGGCTTACACTGTAGACGGCGAGGACGAACGGAATGCCGCCGCTGAAAGATGGTAAGTAGCGAGGCTTCTTCGCGGGGCCGGGTTTGTCCTTGCCTGGCATTTTCTTTCGCTACGCCCGGCTAACTTTCCGTGACCAACAAGGATTGTGGGGTTCTGGCGATGCCGGAGTTTTATCCGGCTCGCTACGCGATATTTCGAGCAGAGGGATCCACCTCCATATCCGTTGGCAACGTACTATCGCTGGTACGGCTAATACCTGGGCAGCGGGCCGCCGGCGTCTTTCAGCACGTATTCCTGGAACATGCGCTTGACGATATCGGGGTTGCTCCCGGCGATGTCGTTCTGTTGTTCGGGGTCTTCTTGCAGGTCGAAGAGCTTCGCGTTCGAGCCGGTATTGGTGGACCACATTGCGTATCGGTCGTCGCGGGACCATACATAATCGTGGTAGCCGGAGCTGAAGTGGGGGCGTGGGGTCGCTGGCTCGCCGCCTCCCAGGATGGGCGAGAGATCCTCGCCGTTCATTGCCTCCGGCTGCTCTACGCCGAGGAGGCTCAGGATCGTGGGCGCGATGTCGTGGGTGGAGGCGTAGAAGTCGCTGGTCTCTCCGGCGCCCTTGCCCTCCGGGTGGCGGATGAAGAAGGGGACATCGAGAAGCTCGGCGTACATCGCCGCCGGGAACTTGCCGACGAGCCCGTGTTCCCCGAGGATGTAGCCGTGGTCGGCCGCCACCACGACGAGCGTGTTGGCGAACAAGTTCAGGGCTTCCATCCTGTCCATCAGGCGTCCCAGCCAGCGGTCGGCCATCGTGACCTCGGCTGCGTAGAGAGCCCGCTGACGCTTGATCTGCCGCTGCGTCATCCAGCCGACCTCGCCGTTGGGGCCGGTCATGGGCTCGGGACCTTCGTAGCCTTCGTCGTAGAGCCTCACGTATTCCTCGGGCGGGTCCCAGGGCTCGTGCGGGTCGTAGTTATCCACTACCAGGAAGAACGGCTGTCCTCCCCTGGCGGCGCCTTCGAGGTACTCCGTCGCCCGCGAGAAGACCTGCGGGGAGAACCGGTCCTCCTCTCTCCGGCTGTCGGTGGTGTTGGCGAGGTACTGGCGGGCGATATCTTGCATGTGCGACTCGTTGGAGCCGCCGGTGAGGACCTGCTTCATCCGCTCCTCGGAGACCAGCCAATCCGGCCTGTAGAAATCCCTCTCCTGGCCCCGGATGAACTCGAACAGCCCGAAGCCCCGGTGGAAGTTGTAGAACGGCTTGAACTGGTGGACGGTGTCGGTCACCAGCATGGTCTGGTAGCCCTCTTTCTCAAGGATCTCGGCTAGCGTCGTCTGGTCTTCGGGGATGGGCTGCCAGCCGTAGAGGCTCACCAGGTCGCTCGGCACCGGGTTCCAGTCCCTGAACGGGAACGTCCTGATGCCGGTGTGGATGGCCCGCCGGGCGCATACGGTCGGCAGCGACTCCGGGTGGGCGCGGGTGAAGGAGAGGCTGTCTCTCGCCAGGGCGTCGAGGGTGGGCGTCTTTATCCAATCGTTGCCGTAAGCTCCGATGTGGTCTTTTCTGAGGCTGTCTATGATCACGAGCACTACATTCATCCTCGGCCCCCCGATCGGAAGGTATTCGTTTGGCAGTCCGCTACTGGTCAATGTGTTGCACCCGGCCGCGCCGAGCAACGTCATCCCCGCCGCCCCAGCCCCGGCGGCCTTCAAAAAGCTCCGGCGCGTGAAAGTCCGGTTCGTCAAGCCAGCTCCCTCGTGGTCATCGCCGTTCAAGCCATGTTGGCCTTGAGTGCGTCGGCGAGCTGGTGGACGGGAGAGAGTTTGGCTGGGTTCTCCCGCTCCATGTACTCGACGAATTCCTCCTCGGAGGCGAACAGCATCTTCGGGTTGTTCTCTTTCTCCTCGGCCAGCGTGGAATGAGTCCGGTCATTGTAGTCGTGGCCTGGATAGACGGAGAGGTCGTCCGGCAGGCTCCGGTAGGTGTAGTAGAGCGTGTGGTATTGGCGGGTGGGGTTGCCGTTCGGGAGATCGGTGCGTCCGCAGGAGCCGATCAAGAGCGCGTCCGCGCTCAGAACCTTGCCAGGCAACACGATGGAGACGAGATCCTTCGCATGCCCCGGCGTGTGCAAGAACTTCAAAGGTAGCGTATCCAGCCACAGCCTATCGCCGTCCTCGATCCGAAAATCCACGCAACTCGCCGGAGCTTTGTCGTGCATCACGACCTTCGCCACGGTCTTCGCCTTGAGTTCCCGGACGCCTGAGAAGTGGTCGGCGTGCGTGTGGGTGTCCACGATGTAGCGGAGCCGCAAGGCGTGCTCGAACACGTAGTCGAGCATTGGCTCGACCATCCCGACCTCCGGATCCACGATGGCGGCGACCCCGCCCTCCCGCTCGGCGACCACGTACCCGAGACATCCTCGCTCCACCCGGAACTGCTCGAAAAGATAAGTCGTCGCGTCCGCGTTTTTATCGTTCTCCGCTGGAGGAGCCGCCTCTGACATCTCCGAAAGCCTTCCTGTCGCGTCATCCCGGACTGCCGATTGTAGCCGAACTCTCCGGTTCCCGCCCGTCCTTCGGGACCAGCTCGTAGAGGACGCCCTTTTCGACGCGCACGATATCGAAGCCGCCTTCTCTGAGCTTCTCCGGGTCGGCGATGCCCTGGTCCAGGATGTAGACGCGGCCATTATCGGCGGCTTTCTTCGCGGCTTCGACGCCCGAGCGGTCATCTGTTCCGTAGCGGAGATCCGTGGTCGGGAGGTCAGAGTCATCGGGCCAGACTAGGTCGGCGTAGCGGATGTTCGTGTTGTGCCAGAATGGGTCAACGATGGTCAGGTCTTGGCGGCGCTCCTCGACCACGACCATGTACCAGAGCTGGCTCCGGTGGTGCAGCACGGTGGAGTTCGGCGCGGTCTTCTCCACCACGGTCTCGATAACCTCCTGACCTTCGTATGCTTCGCTCATGTTGTTAGCGGCGTAAGTATCCCGGAGGCTGGGCAACGGCAGAAGGAGCATCGCCACCGAGAGGATAACTGGGGTCGCCGTTCTCAGAGTCCCGCGCAGCCGGGAAGTTGCGTCCTCCGCCGCCTTTAGTAGTTCGTCCAGGCCGGTGGTTATCCAGAGGCAGAGGATCAGGTACGTCGGGATGAAATAAAGCTGCACGTCGGGGATGTCGTTCTCCAGCGCGTGGAAGAGCCAGCCGAGGCATAGGAAGCCCGTGAGCGCGGCGAGGGCCCGGTCCCGGAAAATGAGCACTGCGGCCCCCGTCAGAGCGACCATCAGGAGCAGGGGATTGAAGTTTTCCACGAGATGTCCCCAGTAGAAAATCAGGCGCTCGGGCAACTCCGCCGGCCCGAAGGCGAAGAACGTGCCGGTCAGGTTGCCGCCGCTGATCACATACCAGAAGCGGTCGAGGCTCGTTGGGTTGTTCCCCTCGAAAGCAGGGTCCATCGCGGCCCTGAGAGGCAAGTACAGATAAGGCGCGAGCCCGAGCAGGAAACCTCCGGCTCCCTTGAGCGCGAGCCGCCACTCCAACAACTTGCGCCACCGGACGAGCCCGACGAAGAGCAGGATCGCAGGCAGCATCAGCCCGCTCGTCATGTGGTTGGTCACGCACAGGCCAGCCCCGAAGGCCGCCATGAGCAGGTACCGGTCGTTTTGCTGCCAACGCCAGAGGAGGAGAGCGAGGAGCGTGAGGGAGACGAGGAGGGCGTTGAGGGTGTAAACCTCGGCGACGACGGCCTGACTCCAGAGGGTCATCCCAAGCCCGAAAGTGAGTGCGCCGGCCGCCGCCGGAACCATGCGGCGGGTACACAGGTAGCCCGCCGCGTAGACCGCAAGCACCGCCAGCGCCCCGAAGACGGCGGAGGCGAGGTTGACGCGATAGGCGACATCCCCGAAGGGCAGGTACGTGAAGAGGTGGCCGAGCATCAGGTAGGTCGGGTAGCCGGTGGGATGCGTGATGCCGAGCACGCCCGCCTGCATCTGGAGCATCGCCGAGTCCGGCAGTTCCGTCCGGTCGAGGGGAAGCACGGTCGGGGCGAGCGTCCGCAGGTAAAGCACGAACACGAACAGGGCGACGCCCACCCCGGCGAGGGCCGGGACCAGTCGCCGGGGGCCACTCTCTTTCTTGCTCGCGCCCCAGTCGTTCTCTGTTATCTCAGCGGACATGACTGCAAAAGATACTATTCTTCTCCTGAACTCGCACGGAACATCGTTAAGCGGAGGTGAGCGTGGCATTAAATCTTCGTTAAACGGCTCGGGTACAAAACCGCCGTCACGGAAGCTATGCTTTGTCGGCTCGGATATCGAGGATCTCATACGGTAGCGAAGGAGGATTTCATGGAGTCGAAGAAGGATGGAAATTTCGAGGTTTCGCTATGGAGACGCGCATGAACTGGCTGGTTACGGGCGGTTGCGGGTTTCTGGGGACGGCTTTCATCCGGTCGCTGGTGGAGGAGGGCGGGCATTCGGTGCGCGTCGTGGACAACCTCGCGGTTGGCGCGAGGGAGGACCTGGCATCCGCTGGACGGTTCATTGAAAGCCCGGCGGAGGGGATCGGGCCGATGGTTTCCGCTTCGGCTGAGGTTGAGTTGATCATCGGGGATATTCTGGATGAGGGGCTGGCTTTGCGGGTGGCGGAGGGGGCGGATGTGATCGTCCACCTCGCCGCCAACACGGGGGTTGCGCCATCCGTCGAAGACCCGCGCAAGGACTGTCTGACGAATGTGATCGGCACCCTCAACTACCTGGAAGCCGCCCGCCACAACGGCGTGAAACGCTTCGTCTTCGCCTCCAGCGGGGCGGCGGTGGGCGAGGTCGAGCCGCCGTTGCACGAGGAACTGGCATCCCATCCTGTCTCTCCCTACGGGTCGAGCAAGCTCTCCGGCGAGGGATACTGCTCCGCCTACTTCCGCACCTTCGGAGTCGAGACGGTGGCCCTGCGGTTCGGGAACGTCTACGGGCCGCTCTCGGGGCACAAGAACAGCGCGGTAGCCCGGTTCATCAAGCGCGCGACGAGTGGGGAGCCGCTTGAGATATACGGCGACGGAAGCCAGACGCGGGACTTCATCTTTATCGGGGACTTGATCCGTGCGCTAAAACTCGCCGCTACCGTGGAGGGCGTCGGCGGAGAGATATTCCAGATCGCCACCAGCTTCGAGACATCCGTGCGCGAACTGCTGGACAAGCTCCTCCCCATCCTAGCCGTCGCCGGCATGAAGGACGTGGAGGTTCGCCAGACCGCCCCGCGCCTCGGCGACGTGCAACGCAACTACTCAGACACCTCCAAAGCCGGCCGCCTGCTCGGCTGGCGGGCCGAAGTAGTTCTCGATGAAGGGCTGCGCCGCACCGTCGAGTGGTTCGTGGCCCCAGGCGCATAGCGGAGTTTACGTTGAGCGCCATGAAGTACCCTGTCGTTTCCGCGAAGACCTGTCCGGGAGGACGGCGGTCGTCGGCGAAGCTTTGGTCATACGGAATCCGGTTGTTCTCTTCCGTGTTCGGCGCGGGCCTCAAGCTCTTTTCGACCCACGACTTCCGACTCGCGAAAGACGAACGAAACGAACTCTTTACCCGGATCCGGTATCAGGCTTCGTGATTCGCTGGTCGTCTCCTCGACGCCAGATAGAAAGCCGCCTGCGCCAATGCCGCGACGAGCGCGCCGAGTGCCATCGAGTAGGCGACTTTCTCCACCACGCCTGCGGCGAGGAGCGGCAGACAGACGGCGGCGACGGCGAGCCCGGTGGCCCAGCCCGCCGCCGCGAGTCGGGCGTGGCCGAGGGCGAAGAGCGCCTGGGTGAGGGTTTCGGAGAGCAGGTAGAAGGCGGCGAGGGCGGCGAGCGCCGCCAGCAGGAGGCCGTCCGCCTCGAAGCGCGAGCCACCGAACAGCTTGAGGCCCCACTCGCCTAGAGTCCATGCGCCGGCCACCATGACGACCCCGGCCGCGCCGACGACCCCGACTGCGCGGAGCACGAAGCGGTCGAGCGCGTTTTGGCCCCCGAGGGAGAGCGCGCGGCTGGCGTGGGGTAAGAGAGCCCCGATCACCGGGCTCAGGACGTATTGTGGGATGCGGGTGAAGATCAGGGCCGCCCCGAACAGACCTATTTGCACTTTCGTTCCGCCAAGCAGACCGACCAGGATCACGCCGCCGCTCGCCAGCGTCTGGGCGCAGGCCATGCACGCCAAAACCGGAGCCGCGAACCGCAAAGCCTTCCCCGCCGAGAATGGCCCTCCCGGTTTCGAGGGACGCGAAACCCGCGCCGGACGGACGGCCAAAACCCCGATGACTGGTGCGAGCACGATGGCGATAGCGGGACCGGTCACGCCGAGTCCAATCGCCAGCAGCCCGGCGGCGAGCGCGACCCGGCTCGCTGCCTCGGCCAGGATCTGAGCCCCCATCCTGGTGCTCTGGCGATGCCCGTTGAAGATGCCCCGCCTGAAATACTCCGGCGCATACAGAGCCACCGCCACGACGAAAGCCGCCGTCAACCACGGGTCCTCGAAGACCTCCGCCGTCAACAGCGGAAATAGAAGCAGCGCCGCCACCAGAAACAAGACGAGCAGCCCGGCCTGCCAGCGCCGCACAGAGGACACGACAGGACTCCAGTCTTCGCCCCGCGCCTCCCGCTCGGCTACGTGACGACCGAGTGTCTGCGTCGCGGCCACCCACAATACCTGCACGACCAGGAACGTGGCGTTCCACAGCAGCGCAACCGGCGCGTACGCGGCGGGACCACCGAGGGCCCGCATGGAGACGCTTTGAAAGGCGAAAGTCAGCGCGCCGGCCAGCACGAAGGAGAGTCCGATGTACAGGCTCCCGGTTCCCGCTCCCTGCGGTTTGTAGCGATCAGCCATCAGCCTTGAAAGCTATCAGCATTTCCCTCGCTCTTGGCTGACGAGCCGCCGGAGGCGGCGTGCTGACTAGCTGATCGGCTGACCAGCTTCTACCGCAGCCAGGTCTGGATGATGACGCGGAAGACGCCGAGTGGGTAGCGCAGTTGCGCGGGCTTCTTGGTCTCGCCGGCTGCCCGCTTGAGCATGCTGACCGGGACCTCCGCGTAGCGCAGCTTGTTGTTGAGGGCTTCGAGGATGATCTCCGTGGCGTTGAAACGGTCCTCTCTCAGGTCGAGCTTGTGCAACTCCGAGACCCTTATCGCCCTGAACCCATTCGTGGAGTCGCTTATGCGGGTGCGGGTGAGGACTGTGAGCATCTGGGAGAAGAACGCGACGCCAACATGCCGGACGCTGCCTGACTCCTCGTAGAAGCCCTTGAACCGCGAGCCGAGCACGAAGTCCGCCTTGTCCTCGATTATGGGCGTGGCGAGGGGTCCGATCTCCTCCGGCTTGTACTGGCCGTCGGCGTCGAGGTTGATGACGATATCGGCCTTTTCGAGCTGGGCGATGGCGAAGCCCGTCCGGAGCGCGTCGCCCTGACCCCGGTTGACTATGTGGGCGGCGACTGGGACGCCTTCCTGGAGGGCGATGGCGGCCGTTTCGTCCTCCGAGCCGTCGTCAACCACGACCGTCTTCACTTCGAGGCCGAGGACCGAGGCCGGTATCCCCCGCAGCACGTCCCTGATGCTCCCGCCTTCGTTGTAGGCTGGCACGATTATGAGGATTTTGCCCCGTCCATTGCTCTTCTCCGCGTCCTGCTCGAAGGGGCCATGCCGTTCGGAGTAGTCGCGCAGGGCTAGGCCGGTGACGATCTCCCCGTTGCGCCGCCCGGTCTCGCGCACCCGGCTCAGGATGTTCAGGAACAGGGCGAAGAGTATGAGGTTCGAGAGCCCGAGCAGGGCGAAGGCGCGATTCTCCAGGCCGAGGAGTTGGCTTATGGGCTCGAAGATCTGGGGCGCCACCGACACCAGCACCACGCCGAGGGCGATGGCGAG